>DASTNM010000550.1:0-10708 GCA_035762745.1 Candidatus Polarisedimenticolia bacterium | reverse complement strand
TCGAGGATCCTGCCGGTGAGGATCATCTCGCGCGCCCGCCCCATCCCGACGAGGCGCGGCAGCCGGAACGCGGCTCCGGCGGCTGGGATGATGCCGAGGCCGACCTCCGGCTGGCCGAAGCGGGAGGTCTCACCCGCCACCCGCAGGTCGCAGGCCAGCGCCAGCTCGCAGCCGCCGCCGAGCGCGTAGCCGTTCACCGCCGCGATGGTCGGGACCGGGAAGCGCTCGACCTGCATGAAGAGCGTCGAGTTGATGCCCCGCAGGGCCTCGGCCGCGCCGCGCGCCCGCAGCTCACGGATGTCGGCGCCGGAGGCGAAGACGCCACCGGCCCCGCTCAGGATGAGCGCCCTGGTCCTTTCGAAGGAGGCGAGGATGTCGAGGGCCCAGTGCAGGTCGTCGATCGTCGCCAGGTCGAGAGCGTTGCGCACCTCGGGGCGGTTCAGGGTCACGACGGCGATCCCGTCGGCGAACTCGACCTTGAGGTTTCGGAAGCGCAGGCCGGCCGGTGTCCGTCCGGCGAGCGCCATCCGCCGTCCGGCCCGGGCGCCCCTCCGTCCCGGCCCGCCGCCGCGTCCCCCCGGGGCGGCGACCCGCCGCGTCGTCGTCACGGCTTGAGAATGATCTTGCCGAACAGCGAGCGCTCGGCCATGGCGCGGTGCCCCTCCGCGACCCTCTCCAGCGGCAGCACCCGGTCGATCACCGGGAGCAACCGCCGCTCGCCGACGAGCCGGGCGAGGCGCAGAAGCTCCGCCCGCGAGCCCATCGTCGAGCCGAGGATCGACAACCCGCGCGAGAAGAGGTAGCGAAGGTCGGTCGTTCCCTGGTAACCGGAGGTCGCCCCGCAGGTGACCAGGCGCCCGCCCCGGGCGAGCGCCTTGAGGCTCGTGTCCCAGGTCTCCTGGCCGACGCTGTCGACAACGATGTCGACGCCGCGCTTGCCGGTCAGGCGCCGCACCTCGTGCAGCACGTCGGCCGTGCGGTGGTTGATCACCTCGTCGGCGCCCAGGGCGCGCGCCTTGTCGACCTTGACGTCCGATCCGACCGTCGCCAGAACGCGCGCCCCGTGCAGCCGGGCGATCTGGAGGGCGGCGCTGCCGACGCCGCTGCCGGCCGCCTGCACCAGCACGAGGTCGCCGACCCGCACCCCCGCGCGCCCCACCAGCATGTGCCAGGCGGTCAGAAAGACGAGCGGGAAGGCCGCCCCCTCCTCGAACGACACCCCGTCGGGAAGCGGCAGGAGGGCGGCGGCCGGGAGAGCGACGAAGGCCGCCTGAGTCCCGCCGCAGTGCTCTCCGATCAGGCTGTAATCGCGGCACAGCGGGTCCTGTCCGGTGAGGCAGGCCTCGCAGCGGCCGCACGAGGTCCCGGGGGAGACGAAGACCCGGTCGCCGGGCTTGAGGTGGGTGACGCCCGGCCCGATCTCGGCGACGAGACCCGCGGCATCCGACCCGAGGATCATCGGCAGAGGCAGCGTCACGCCGGGCATGCCGCGCCGCACCCAGGTGTCCAGGTGGTTCAGGCCGGCCGCCTTCACCTCGAGAATCGCCTGACCCGCGCCGGCCTTCGGCCGGGGCAGGTCGGCGATTTCCAGCGCCTCGTATCCCCCGTGCTTGCGAACCAGGACCGCCTTCATGGCCCCCCCATCCGTGCGTCCGGTCGCGTCTTGCCTTCGGCGGCGGGCGCGTCCATCGACGTGCCGGGGCTACAGACCGCGGAACTTCGGGGTGCGCTTCTCGACGTAGGCGCTCAACCCTTCCTTGGCGTCCTCCGACTGGAAGAGCTGCTGCTGCAACTCGCGCTCCAGGGCCAGGGCCTCGGAGAACGGCACCTCGAGTCCGGAGCAGACGGCGCGCTTGATCCTGCCGACCGCCCTGGACGCTTTCTGCGGTGGGACGAACTGGCGCGCATAGGCCAGCACCTGCTCCCAGTAGTTCTCCGACTCGAAGATGTGGGTGATGATCCCCATGTCGAGCGCCTCCTCGAAGGAGAAGGTGCGCCCCGTGACCATCAGCTCGATGGCCCGCGCCCGGCCGACCAGCCGGGCCAGCCGCTGTGTGCCGCCGGTCCCCGGCAGCACCCCCAGCGTCACCTCCGGAAGTCCGATCTTGCCCCCCTCCTTGCGCGCGATGCGCAGGTCGGCCGCCATGGCGATCTCCAGGCCGCCCCCCACCGTATGTCCGTTGAGCGCCGCGATCACCAGCTTGGGTGTCTGCTCCAGCCGGCTGAGCGTCTCGTTGGCGTGCAGGCAGAAGTAGTACTTGAATTGCGGCGTGACACTCGCCAGCATCTTGATGTTGGCGCCGGCCGAGAAGAACTTGTCGCCGGCGCCGCGCAGGATGATGACGTGCGCGGAGTCGTCCATGCGCGCCTTCAGGATGGCGGTGTCGAGCTGCTGCATCATCTCGTAGGTGTAGGTGTTCGCCGGGGGGTCGCTCATCTCGAGGACGGCGATCCCGTTCTCGACCCGGGTCACAACCAGCGTTTCGGTCATGGCATGTTCCTTCCGAGAGTGGCGGTTCAGGAGAGATCGACCCAGACCGACTTGGTCTGGGTATATTCCAGCAACCCGTGACGGCCCAGCTCGCGGCCGAAGCCGCTCATCCTGTAGCCGCCAAAGGGCATGGCGCTGTCGTACAGTCCATAGGTGTTGATCCAGACGGTGCCGGCCTGCAGCAGGCGAGCGACGCGGTGGGCCTTCTTGACGTCCCGCGTCCAGACCGCGGACGCCAGTCCGTAGCTGGTCCGGTTGGCGGCACGCACCACCTCGTCGAGGTCGTGAAAGCGGATGACCGACAGGACCGGGCCGAAGATCTCCTCGCGGGCGATCGTCATGTCGCCCCGCACCTCGTCGAAGATGGTCGGGCGCACGAAGTAGCCCTTCCCCGGCGCACGCGATCCGCCGCAGACCAGACGGGCCCCCTCCTCCTTCCCCTTGTCGACGAAGGACAGCACGCGCTTCATCTGCGCCTCGCTGACCTGCGGCCCGAGGCGCGTCTTCGGATCGAGCGGGTCCCCCTGGGTCAGCCTGGCGGTGTGCGCCGTGAGGCGTTCGAGGAAGGTGTCGTGGAGACCCTCCTGCAGGAAGAGGCGGGAGCCTGCCGTGCAGACCTCCCCCTTGTTGAAGAAGATGCCGTTGACCGCGCCGCGCACCGCCTGATCGACGTCGGCGTCCTCGAAGACGATGTTCGGGGACTTGCCGCCCAGCTCGAGCGTCAGCCGCTTCAGCGTGCCGCTCGCCCGGCGCATGATCTCCTGTCCCACGGCCGTCGAGCCGGTGAAGGCGATCTTGTCGACCCCGGGGTGGTCGACGAGGGCGGCGCCGGCGGTCGGCCCGAACCCTGGCACGACGTTCAAGACCCCGGGCGGCAAACCGGCCTCCCGGGCGATCGCCGCCAGGCGCAGGGAGGAGAGCGGCGTCTGCTCGGCCGGTTTCAGGACGACGGTGTTGCCGGCCGCCAGGGCCGGAGCCACCTTCCACGCCGCCAGCAGGATCGGGAAGTTCCAGGGGATGATCTGCCCCACGACGCCGAGCGGCTCGCGCAGCGTGTAGTTGAGGCAGGGGGAGCGCACCGGGATCGTCTCACCTTCGATCTTGGTGGCCCAGCCGGCGAAGTAGCGGAAGCAATCGGCCGCCAGCGGCAGATCGACGCGTGAGGCCTCGGTGATCGTCTTGCCGGAATCGAGCGATTCGAGGGCGGCGATCTCTTCGAGGTGGCTTTCGAGCAGATCACCGATCTTCCAGAGGATGCGACCGCGCTCGGCCGGCGCCAGGCGCGCCCACTCCCCTTCGCTGAACGCCGCCCTGGCGGCCTGGACCGCCCGGTCGATGTCCTCGGCGCGCCCCTCCGAGACCTCGGTGAGCGGCTCTTCGGTTGCAGGATTGGTGGTGGTGAAGGTCGCGCCCGCGATCGACTCCGCCCACTCTCCGCCGATGAAGAGGCGGCCGGGTGCGATCCTCTGCCTGGGATCCGGGGACATCGCGCCGAGATGTTAGTCGGAACCCCTACGGGAGTCAACGACAGGCGGCTCGGGCGCCAGGACGCCCGAAGGGCGCTCGGCGCGGCCGCGTGGGGCGTGGGTGGAGGAATAGGTTCGGTGGGCGGTGCCTGAAGCAGCCGCTCCCGCTTCGGAGAGGGCGGAGGGCAGGGGCACGGCCAACTCTGCCGATTCGGGCGGGTCGATCGGAGGGTCCTGGATCTGCCGCGCCCTGGATGGAGGTGAGTGCGCCGCGCCCGACGACTCGTTCATCCCCATCGTGCCGTCGCCGCCGGGAGGAAGGGACGGAGGCGCGCCGGCTGCGCGGCGATGCCGTTGGATGCGCCGCTGCGCCGCCTGCAGCCGGCGCTGCTCGTCGGTGAAGATGTCGGCCGGCACGCCGTACCCGGCGGGGAACCAGAATCCGGAGCGATCGCGCTGGCCGGGCGGCAGGCACGACTCATCGTCACCCCCCGATCCGAGCGGGAAGATCACTTCCAGCAGACCGAGTCCGCGGTTGATGAGCGTTGGCAGCCGCCGTCGTCGCTTGACCGGTGACATGACCGCCTCTCGGACCCCGGGGGAATAGCCTGGTCAATCCATCTGCGGCGAAAGACCTGCAGGAGGCATCCTAACATAAGTCACCTCGCGAAACACAAGGGCCATATAACGGAACATTGGGTCCGGCCGGCCCGACCCCAGACGCTCCCGGCGCGAACCTCGGCGCACCGGGTGCGCTCCACCCTCCCCGTTGGATCGCGAAGCGCCGGAGCGTGCGTCAAAAAACCGCCGTTTCCCTTGCGCCCGTCGGTGTCGGACCCTAAGTTTCAGATCCGAGCCCCGTCTCCGCTCCAAAGAGGATCTCTCGCCGGGGGGCCGTCGGAGGATCCGGATGGGTGTGCTGGGAGCCGTCGCGCGCACCGCGCAGGCCTATCCTTCGCTCCTGCTGCCGGTGATCCTGCTGTCGATCGCCGTATCGATCAGGGCCTATCGCCGCAGGCGCTGGGTCCCTGCGTCCGCGTTGCTTTGCGTCGCCGGACTCTCGGCGCTGCTCTACGCCGGCGCCCCGCGCGCCGAGGCGCTGTCGCGCCTCGCGCCGACCGGTACGGCGGCGCCGGCGACCACCACGGCCTCCGCCGCGGCGACTCGCTCCCCGTTCTCCGGCGCCAACGGCGAGCTGGCGAGCTTCTCGTCGTCGACCCATCTGCACCCGCGCTTCCCGGAGGACCTCCCCCTCCCCGCCGTCTTTCATGTCGAGCATTCGTTTGGAGGGTTGCGGACAGGCACGGTGACGATCCGCTTCAGGTTCCGGGGTGAAGGGGCCGACGCGGTACGCCAGCTCAGGGATCTCGGCACCAAGAGCGGTTGGCAGGTCGAGTCGACGGCGCCGCACCGGCTGGCCCTGCGCAAGGGCGAGCGCCAGGTCGACGCCTGGTTCTCCTTCCCCGCCCACTCCGTCGTTCTCGACTTCAACGATCTGCGCTGACCGCCCCGCCCGTCGTGCTACGATGCGGCGCATGGAGATCGTCACCCCCGCCATCGAGGCCTATCTCGCGGAGGTCACTCCGGCGCGCGACACCGTCGTGCAGGAGATGGAGCGGCTGGCGCAGGAGCGTCGCTTCCCGATCGTAGGCCCGCTCGTCGGGCGGCTGCTTCATCTGATGGCCCGCGCCGTCTCGGCCCGCCAGATCTTCGAGTGCGGCTCCGGCTTCGGTTACTCCGCCTGGTGGTTCGCCCGCGCCCTGCCGGCCGGCGGCCGGGTCGTCCTGACCGACGGCCGGGCCGAGAACTGCGCCGCCGCGCGCGACTTCCTGGAGCGCTCGGGCCTGCGCGACCGGATCTTCATCGAGCAGGGCAACGCCGTTCAGATCCTGAAGCGCCACCCGGGTCCCTTCGACATCATCTTCTGCGACATCGACAAGCGCGACTACCCGCTCGTCCACCCACTCCTCAAGCCCCGCCTGCGATCGGGCGGCCTGTTCATCTGCGACAACATGCTCTGGAAGGGCAAGGTCGCGGGCCCCGAGCAGGACGACGACACGCGCGGCGTGCGCGAGCTGACGCGGCTGCTCTACGCCGATCCCGACCTGCACACGACGATCCTGCCGCTGCGGGACGGGGTGAGCCTCAGCCTGCGCCTCTGACGAAGTCCGGAGTCCGTTCCCGAGGGTCAGGGTCGCGCGGTGAAGAGGCGGACCAGGTGTCCCTCGACCGTCTCGAGGGCCAGGCTGCTCGGCACCGGCCGGGCGTCGGGGCCGGCGCGGTAGAGACGGGACTCGAGCGAGTCGTTGCCGGTGTAGGTCCAGGCCCCGGCGCCGGAGGTCTCCAGGCGGTCGAGCTCGGCGGCAACGGGAGAGAGATCGAAGCGCGTGCCGCGCGGTGGCGTGACCGTCTCGAACCAGGAGAAGATCTGGAAGGCCATCTCGAAGATCCAGCCGTCGCTCGATCGGGTGGCGGTCAGGACACGGTGATGGCGCGCCACGTTGAAACGGGCCATCGGCTCCAGCTCCTCCGTCGCTTCGATCACCGTCAGCCGGGCCGCCTCGTGCTCGCGGACGCGCGCCACGTCCTTGATCCGCATCAGCGAGCGCATCAGCGATCGCAGGGGGTTGCCCCAGAGATCCTTGTAGCGCGAGGCGTCGGTCAAGAGGCCGGGCAGCAGCGCGAGGAGACGATCGTAGAGGAGCTGATAGCGTTCGTGCTCCGGCAGGCCGCGGATCTCGGCGGCGACCGGCGAGCGGCGGTCGTCATCGAACGCGGTGACGACGGCATCGAGCTTGAAGGCCTCTGGGGTGGTGAACTCGCCGAAATCCCCGGTGCGCGCCGCCCGCAGCAGCGCCGCTTCATGGCCCAGCGCCTCCTCCGGCCTGAGGACACCGAAGACCGACAGGAGGCCGTCGGTGTCGAAGTGATTGTTGCTGACGATCGAGATCCCCTTGAGCCAGTCCGCGCGCCCCGGGTCGCGGGCCAGCTTCAGGGCCATCCCGGTGGTCGTGTCGGCCTTGAGATGCGCCGGGGAGCGGTTCCCCGGCCAATGGCTCAGATTGAGCCCGGTCTCCACGACCCCGTCGACGCAGAGGAACGGCATCTCTTTAAGCCGCTCGTGGTAATAGGCGAAGATCATCGGTCCGCAACTATAACCCGTCTCTGCGGCCGGGGCATCCCCGCCGAGACCTCAGCCCGGACTTCGGCGGTGCGGGCGGCGATTGACACCCCCTGGGGCGTGGGTTAGAGTGCGCCCCATCATGGCTGCCCTCACGCGATCGTCGCAGCCGCGCCCCGCCGCGGCGCGCCGTTTCGTCGCCCTCGCCCTGATCATCGTGCCGGCTCTCGTCTCGATCCCCGCCTGCCGGAGCGGCGGGGAGGCCGACGCAGACGCCATCCGGGCCCTGGTGGCGCGCGAGATTGAAGCGACCAACCACAAGGACCTCAAGGCGCTGGCGCAGATCTGGTCGCAGGAGAAGGGGATTCTCCTGTTCGATGTCTCTCCCCCCGGCCGGTTCGAGGGGTGGGAAAGCATCGGCCACCTGTTCAAGAGCTTCTTCGACTCCTTTTCGGAGATCCACCTGACCTGCGAGGGGGTCAAGGTCCAGGTGCAGGGGGGGATCGGCTTCGCGACCTACGAATGGGCGATGACCGGAAGGATGGGGGATTACGACGTGAACGACCGTGGCCAGGCCACGGCGGTCTACAAAAAAGAGAAGGACGGGTGGCGGCTGGTCCATGCTCATTACTCCTCCGTCCCCCCCGCTCAGGCCGGGGCGGAGCCTGGAGTGACCAGCCGCGAGCCGCCGTCCGGCGCCGCGGCGACCACTTCGGAAGCCAAGTCATCCGCCGCCGCGGCGCCGGCCAGCGTGTCACCCACCCCCGGCCCGAAAAGCGCCAAGCCCGGCACCGCCCCCTGATCGCACCGCGCCACCAGGCCGCGCGACGCGCGACCCGCGGTCCTTTCGACCGGGGTGGACAAGCGCGCACGAAAATGTATCTTTAGAGGGCGCGGAGGTGGCGATGCCCAGGACCGAGGTCACGAAGGAGGTACTGCCGAACGGCTTGACGATCCTTGTGGCGGAGGACCACACCGCCCCCGTCGTCGCCATCAATCTCTGGGTGCGCGCCGGCTATTTCGACGAGGTCGACCTGCAGGCCGGCATCTCCCACGTCATCGAGCACATGTTCTTCAAGGGGACTCCCGACCGCCCCCGCCCCGACCAGATCGCCACCGAGATCAAGGCGCTGGGAGGGGAGTTGAACGCCGGCACCTATTACGATTCGACCAACTACTACGTCGTCCTGCCCGCGGAGAACTATCGCAAGGGGCTCGAGATCCATGCCGACGCCCTGATGCATCCGCTCATCGATCCCGAGGAGTTGAAGCGTGAGATCGAGGCGGTGATTCAGGAGGGACGGCGCAAGATCGACAACCCGTCGGCCTACGCCCTCGAGATGATGTTCCAGGAGGCGTTCGAGGCCCACAGGATGCATCGCTGGCGGATCGGCAGCGAGGAGGGTCTGCGCGCCATGACGCGCGACGATCTTCTGGATTACTTCCACGGCCACTACGTCCCGGGGAGGGTGATCCTGGCGATCGTGGGAGACGTCAGCGCGCCCGAGGCGATCAAGGCGGCGCATCTCTACCTCGGCGGCATGCCGGGCGGGGAGGGGGCGCCGCTCGGCTCGCCACCGGAGCCACCACAAACACGCTTCAAATATCGAAGGATCCGCGGGGATATCAAGCGCGGCTACACCGTCCTCGGCTACCACACGCCACCGGTCCTGAGCGAGGACGATTTCGCTCTCAGGGTGCTGGCCCACCTGCTCGGCAGCGGCCGCTCCTCGCGCCTCTTCCAGGCGGTCAAGGAAAAAGCGGGTCTCGTCGACACGGTCGGCGCCTCGCTGGAGTCGTTCCGCGACATCGGTGTCCTGACCGTGCTGGCCGAGGGGGACCCGAGACAGGGCCTCGAGGCGGCGCGGGCGATCCAGGCGGAGATCGAGCGGCTCCGCCGCGAGCCGCCGGCGGCCTTCGAGATCGAGCGCGCTCGCACGGCCATCGAGTTCCGCTATCACCAGAGCCGCTCCGAAGTGCTCGGACAGTCGTCGATCCTGGCCTACTACGAGGCGTTGGGAGGGTACGCGCTGGCCGACGAGTCGGTCGAGCGGCTGAGCCGGGTGACGGCGGCCGACGTGAGGCGGGTCGCCGAGACGCATCTGCAGCTTTCCAACGCCACGCTGCTCGAGTACCTTCCGGAAGGGGCCAAGGTCGAGTCGCCGGACCTCCCGGCGCTGGTCGACGGCCTGCAGCGAGTCACTCCCGCCTCGCCATCCTCCGAGCCGCCGTCCGCGCCGCGTTCCGCCGCCGTCGCGGCGCCGCGCCCGCCGTCGGCGCCGCGCCTGGTCCGCACCGAAGAGGTCCGCGGCGTGCAGCGCCACCGTTTCGAGCCGGGCCCCGTGTTGCTGCACGAGGAGCGCCGCGACCTGCCGCTCGTCACCTTCTGCGCCGCCTTCCGCGGCGGACGCTCGAGCGAGGGGCGCGAGAACACCGGTATCACGCGCTTCATGCAGGCGACCATGGTCAAGGGGAGTGTCACCCGCGACGCCCGCCAGGTGGCGCTCGAGATCGAGGGTCTGGGGTCGGCGATCGAGCGACTGGTCGACGAGGACTACTTCGGGTTCGGCCTCAGCATCCTCTCGAAGCACGCCCGGCGCGGCATCGAGATCCTTCTCGATCTGATCCGGAGGCCGGCGTTCCGTCACGAGGAGATCGAGAAGGAGCGGGCGATCCTGCTCGCCGCCCAGGAATCGATCAAGGACCAGTCGATGCCTTATTCCTTCCAGCTCTTCCGCCAGGCGGCCTTCGGCAGTCATCCATACGCCCTGCCCTCCTTCGGGCATCAGGTGACCGTCCAGTCGATGAAGCGCGAGGATCTGGTGAAGTGGCACCGGGCGACGGTCCGGCCGGCGGGCCTGGTGGTCACGGTGGTGGGGGATATCGGGCGTCAGGAGGCGATCGACCTGGTGGCCGCAGCCAGCGCAGACTGGATCACGGAGGGGCACGGCGGCAAGGATCCGGGGCAACTCCTCGGCTGGGGCGCTTCGGAGGTGGTCGAGACGCGTCGCCGCCGGCAGACGGCACAGGTCATCGGCTTCCCGACGCCGGGACTGCAGACCCCTGAGCGCTTCCCCCTCGACCTGGTGCAGGTGATCACCTCGGGGCTGGGGGGGCGGTTCTTCGAGGAGGTGCGCGGCAAGCGCGGCCTCGCCTACGCCGTGCACGCCTTCAACTATCACCGGGTGAGCGGTGGAGCCTTCGCCGTCTACCTGGCGACGGCGCCCAAGGACGAGTCCGAAGCGCGCCGCGTGCTGTTCCAGGAGATCGCCCGGCTGCGGCGCGAGGGGCCGCATCACGAGGAGCTGGAGCGGGCCATCCGCTTCACGCGTGGTATGCACGCCATTGCCATGCAAGGGAACAGCGCGCGCGCCTTCCGCTACGTCGACGCCGAGGTGCGCGGCACCGGCGTCGAGGCGGTGCAGGATTACCCGGACAACGTGGCGAAGGTGGGGTACGAGGAGGTCACCGACGCCATCTGGCGCTACCTGGATCCCGACCGCTGCGCGCTGGGCATCATGCGCGGGGATGAGCCCGGGCCCTGAGGCCTCTGATCGCTAGGGAATGCCGCCCGGGGTGGGGGAAGGGGCAGGCGGAGCGGCGGTCGGCGGAGCCGGCGGCGGTTGGTCG
>DASTNM010000549.1:0-2889 GCA_035762745.1 Candidatus Polarisedimenticolia bacterium | reverse complement strand
GACCTCCCCAGGCCGCGCGACCCGATGATGATGCCGGTCTCCGCCATCATGACCAGCCCGGCGATCTCGGCGGCGGAGAAGACGCCGGTCCTCGATCTCTGCCGGATCATGTGGAGCCTGAGGATCCACAGGGTGCCGATCTTGAAGAACGACAAGGTCACCGGCCTGGTCTCGTCGATGGATCTCTGCCGGGCGGTCCTCGAGGGAAAAATCAGACCCTAGCCCGCGCCCGGCCCGGAGGTTTGCCATGCCCTCCCCACGCCTGCGAAACGGCACCCGGACACGCGGCCTCGTCCTGGCGATCTCTTTCACCCTGGCGGGGCTGCTGGCCGGCTCGTGCGCCCGGCGCTCCGACGACCCGGGGCTCTCGATGCTGCGGGAGACGCTGCGCCCCGGCGAGCGGGTCCTCCTGTCGCGTGTCCTCGACCCCGAGACCGGCGACCGGATCGCCGTGGTCGTCGTCCCCGCCGGCGGGCGGCCGGAGCTGCGCGTTTACGAGCGACATGGGAGCAGAGGGTTCGCGCTCGCCTTCACCGCGCAGCAGGGAGACCGGTTCCAGAACCTCGACCTGGAGGACGTCGATGCCGACGGCCGAGACGAGATCCTGGCGACCTGGGAAGGAGGACACCTGGAGACGCTGGAGGTGATCGCGCGCGGCGAGGACGGCAGCTACCGCACTCTGTTCCAGAACGCCGGACGCCAGATCGAGCGCCGCTACGGCCCCACCGGGGCGCTCGAGTTCTGGATCACCAGCCGCACCTACGAGGAGACCCCGGGTCAGCCTGCCGCCTACGACACGACCGTCTACCGCTGGGACGGCGCGAAGTTCGCGGAAGCGCGTCGCTAACCGGACTTTCGGAAGGAGAAATACAGCCCCGAGGCCAGGCAGGAGGGGAGGAGATCCGCCAGGCGGCAGTTGAGGCGGATGAGCGGACCGACATCTCTCAGGACCAGGGTCGCGAAGGGGCCCGCCCAGACGCTGCTCTTCGCCGCGCCGACCAGGCGGAGACCGGAACGCCGGAAGAGTCCCACGACCCGCCCGCGAGTGAAGCGCTGGCAGTGGGGCTGCCCTTCGTTGAGCGTCGCCAGGCCGTCCGGCCCGTCCTCCTCGGCGGCGGACGGCGTCTCCCGTTCCGGACCGAACGCCTTCAGCAGAATCCCCTTCCCTCGGAGCCACAGAGCCGGCAGGCGCCAGAAGCCGGGGATCCTCGAGAGAATCTTCCAGACCAGGTTGTCGAGCTCGAACAGCCCATATCCGTTGGGGACGGTGATCAGAAGGAGACCATCGTCCGCGAGAGCGTCCCGCAGGCGATCGACCAGCGCACCGGGATCCCGAAGGTGCTCCAGCACCTCGGAGCAGACGATGACGTCGAACGGCGCACCGAAGCGCTGCTCCTCCAGGAGGCCCACCGCGTAGCTCAGATTGGGGAGATGGTGACGGGTGGCGTTCAGCCGGATCCCCTGCCGGATCGACGCCTCGTCCGTGTCCAGGCCGACGACCGGGTAGCCGAGCTCCGCCAGGGGTCGGGTGACCATGGTCCCCGTGCCGCAGCCGACGTCGAGGATCCGGATGGACTCGTTCCGCCGGCCGATCGCCTGCTGGTGCTTCCCGATCTCGGAGACGAAGAAATGCAGCCGCTTCCGGTGGCCGTAGACGTTTTCCCGCGGCAGGTTCCTCAGCTCGCCGGCTTCCTGGCCAGGCATCCGATCCTCTCCCCCAGGTAGACCAGGGGGAACAGAAGGTCCTTGACGAGCTTCGGCATGAACGACGGCAGGGCCAAAAGCCCGTGCCATTCGGAGGAAAACCGGAGGACTTCCAGGCCGCAGGCCCGCAGATCCCTCTTCAGCTCGAGCGGGCTGTACAGATAGCAATAGCCGTAGTCGCAGTGTCCCTTGCGGTTCCTGAGATGGGCGAACAGGAAGGTGCTGAACTTGTTGGGGACGGTGACGACGAGGTGCCCACCCGGCTTGAGGACGCGCGTCATCTCGCGCAGCGCGCGGCCGCGGTCCGGCGCGGCCGGGATGTGCTCGATGGCGGAGAACGACACGGCCAGGTCGAACGTCCGATCCGGGAACGACAGGCGGGTCGCATCCTCGACGCGGAACGAAAGGCGCTCGCAGAGCGCCGGCGCCAGCTCGGCGCGCGCCACGCGCTCGGCCATGCGGACCGCCTCAGGGTTCACGTCGACGGCGGTCCAGCGGCGCACCTGGCGCGCGAAGTGCATCTCGTCGATCGGCTCGAAACAGCCGACGTTCAGCGCCTCCATGTCCCTCAGGTCCAGCCCTTCCAGGAGGTCCCAGTCGACGAGCGCCTTCGTGGCGACATAATTGGGGTTGTCGCGGAAGCCGCGCGCCTCGACGCGCGCGGCCCCGGCGGTGTACGCCGCGCTCACGTCCGCGCGCGCCTTGTCCACGTCGCGGGCTTCGAAGCTCATCGCAGGGACCTCAGAGGGGGCGCCTGGACACCGCGCCATCCGGCGGACGGGGGTGCCGCGGCGGCCAATATAGTCCGGGCCCGACCCCCTGTCCAGAAACGGCCTCTCGGAGGTCGCTCCGCCACGGATGGGTGGTGCTATACTCCCGCTCCCGCGGAGAGGGCCGGAGCTTCAAGAATCGGCGTCAGGGGAGCGCTTTCATGGTCGTGGTCAGGGACGAGATCCGCAAGGAAGTCTTCGGCAACGGGCTGGTCCTGGTCACCGAGACGATGCCCAACATCCGCTCGGTCGCCCTCGGGGTCTGGCTCAAGAAGGGGTCGCGCCACGAATCGGAGGTCGAGAACGGCATCTCCCACTTCATCGAGCACCTCCTCTTCAAGGGGACCGAGACGCGCACGGCGAAGGAGATCGCCCTCATCATCGACTCGGTCGGCGGCCAGATGGACGCCTTCAC
>DASTNM010000548.1:0-3635 GCA_035762745.1 Candidatus Polarisedimenticolia bacterium | reverse complement strand
GCTGGCGCGCGCCAGGAGGGCGCGCAGGCGGATGCGATCGCCCCGGGCTTCGAGCCGGCTGGCGAGCGGCTGGACGACCGGCAGCGGCAGCGCCCCTGCGACGTTCAAGGCGGAGGCGACCCGGGCGGCGAGGTCGTAGGCGCCGGCCTGGGCAAGCCCGGGTCCCAGGGCCAGTGCCAGGCGCGGCACGTGGGCGGCCAGGATCTCGGCGGCGCGCGACGCCTGCAGGTTGAGGCCGAAGGTCAGAATCTCGCGCCAGTCGGATCGCCGGGCGGCGAACGGCCGCAGGCGAAGTCCGGGGCAGACGGCGTGAGCGATGATCCCCTCGGCGAGGCAGGCGAGCATGGCGCTCGCCAGGGAGTTGAGCGCCATCCCGCGGAGCCCGAAGCCGAGGGCGAGGGCGGCCGCCGCACCGCACCCCTCGAGCAGAGCCACGGCGGCGCCGATCCGCCCCAGAAGGTCGATGCGCTGGGCCCCCGCGACGACGCCGCGGTAGGCCGACAACGTCAGACGCAGGAGCACGACTGCAAGGGTGGCGAAGAGGACCACCACGACCTCGCCCCGGGGTGCGCCGGGCGGGGTGAGGCGCGCCAGGGCCAGGGGGGCACCCGCCAGGGCGCCGATCGCCACCAGCGAGGAGAGCGCCAGGTGGAATCCGACCCCGGCCCCCACCGTCCCGTTGAGCGCCCGCGTGTCTCCCGTGGCGATCGCCCGGGCGGTGAAACGGGCGTAGGAGGCGGAGACGCCCAGGTCGAGGAGTCCCGCGGTGTGCGCCAGGGACCAGGAGGCGGCCCACAGACCGAGCCCTTCGATCCCCGCGGCGCGCACCACGAGCGGTGTCAGGAGAAAGCCGACCAGGGCGCCGGTCGCCGCTTCGACCCCTCCCCAGGCGACGCCGCGCACGGCGGCACGCCGCTCTCCACCGGGAGGAAGCACTGCCGGCGCTCCGGGGAGATCGCTCACGAGCCCTCCTCGATCGCCAGGGCCGCCACGCAGAGGCCGCACAGGAGCCAGAACGGCTCCATGATCCGGATCAGCATGAAGGTGTTGGTCCCGATGGCATGCGCCAGCAGCCCCGCCAGGGCCGCCGTCATGCCGAGGCCGAGCCCGCGGTGCAGGGGATCGTCGAGCGTGGCGAAGGTGCGCTGGAAGAGACGGCCGGCGGTGCCGATCAGCAGGGCGAAGGCGGCGAAGCCGACGCTGCCGATCTCCACCAGGATCCTGAAGTACTGCGCGTCGAGGAAGCCGTAGCCGGTGACGCCGTGGCCGGCGATCGGGTGCTGCACGAAGCCCGAAAGGGCGCTGCTCCAGGAGGAGAGGCGCGCCGAGGACGAGGGATCGAGACGCACCCTGCCGACGCTCACCGACTCGGGGTCGTTCCCCTGGAAGGTGTAGACGATCCGATCCTCGACCCGGCTCGGATGGACGAAGAAGATCAGGGTGCCGGCCAGGATCGCCGCCGCCGCCAGGCGGCGGCGGTTCGGGCTCATCGCCAGCAGCACCAGAAGAGAGGCGGCCAGGGCCATCCAGGAGCTGCGCGACAGCGTGGCGAGGATCGGCGGGATCGAGGCGGCGGCGAGGAGGGCGCCGCAACGCTTCCAGCGCCGCTCGGTGGCGGTCAGGGCCAGGCCGCAGGCGACGCTGAAGGCGAGGACGAGATAGCCTCCGAGAGTGTTCGGCTCCCCCTCGCGTCCCTCGAACGGCGCCGAGGGGCGAACCCCCTGCGGGATCTGCCAGTATGCGTAGAGGGTGATCAGGGCCGCGGTCAGAAGCACGGCGGCCAGGAGCCGGCGCAGCTGATCCTCGCGGCGCACGTAGTTGACGGTGATGAAATAGATGATGAAATACTCGACGTACTTGGCCACGAAGCAGAGCCCCACGATCGCCCGCACGCGCCCCGCCTCGATGCCGAGGAGCGTCGAGAGGAGACAGCAGGCAGCGTAGGCGGCGATGAAAGCGTTGAGCCGCGTGCGGCGCACCGCCCCGAGGTCCTTGTGGATCGCCATGCGGGCGATCCAGGCGAAACCGACCAGAAGGAGGACCAGGTCCTCGGTCCTCAGGATGACCGAGCGCTGCCCTTCGAGGCCGCTCCCGCCCGCCCCCCCCAGGCCGAACTCGGGGGAGAGCAGCATCGACAGCACCAGGATCACGAGCCCCGCCTCGGCGTTCAGGACCGTGGCCAGAAACAGGACGGCGGCCACGACGGCCAGGAGTGGCGCCTCGAGCGGCGCCGAGCCGATCCAGACGGACAGAAGGACCAGGGAGAGTCCCAGGGTTGCGACGGGCAGAATCCTGCGGCCTGAAAGGGAGGCTGCGGCGTCCCCCATGGCGCCCTCCCTCAGCGTTTCCCGGCGGCGGCGATGCTCGGAGCGGGAGGGCGTCCGGCGCCCGCGGAGCCGTCCGAGTCGCGGACCTTCGGCTCGTAGCGCTGGTAGATGTACTGCATCTCGGGTGTGTAGGTGCCGACCTCGGCCTTGATGTCGTTCAGGACGATGCCGCGGATCGCCGCGTGCACATTGTCGAGATGGGATTTGGCGCGCTTGAGCACGGCCCGCCCGATGCGTCCCGTCTGGTACACCAGAACGACGCCGTCGACGCGGGTCGAAAGGATCACGGCGTCGGTGACCGGCAGGGCCGGAGGAGCATCGATCAGGATGACGTCGAAGCGTGACGCCACTTCGACGATGAAGTCGTTGAGCAGGGGAGAGGCGAGAAGCTCCGAGGGGTTGGGCGGCAGCGCTCCGGCGGTCAGGATGTGGAGATTCTCGAGGCCGGCCGAGGTCAGCATCGAGCGCATGTCGAAGCGCCCGAGGAAGGCCTCGGAGAAACGGTGCAGCACGTCGTCCAGACGCGACATCCCGAGCACGACGTGGGTGAAGCCGGGCTCCCGCGGCACGCCGAAGATGCGGTTGAGGGCGGGGCTGCGGAGGTCGCAGTCCCAGACCAGCGTCTTCTTCCCCATCTGCGCCATGGCCACGCCGAGATTGGCGACGGTCGTCGACTTCCCTTCGCTCGGCGACGCGGAGGTGAACAGGAAGGTACGGCCCGCCTTGCCGATGCGCGAAAACTCCAGATTCGTGCGCAGCGCCCGGAAGGCCTCGGCGACCGGCGACTGGGGGGCGAACTGCGTCACCAGGGTGCTGAGCCCCTCGACGTTGGGGTCGTTCGCCAGCGCCGGGTTGGCGCGCGTGATCTCGCGGCGCACGTCGTCCGTCTCGATGTGCGGCACCACCCCGATCACCGACAGGCCGAGATACTCCTCCACGTCCTCGATGCTGCCGATCGAGGTGTCGAGAGTCTCGACCACGAAGGCGCCGACCAGCCCGAGGAGGAGGCCGACGACCAGGCCGACGAGCGATCGCAGCAGGCGTCCGGGCGCGTGGCGCTGCGAGGCCCGGGTCGCCTCCTCGACGACCGACAGCTCCTGCACCTTGTCGGCCTCCTTGATGAGCGCCTCCTGGTGCTTGCGCATCAGCATTTCGTAGGCCTCGGTGTTGACCTGCACCTCGCGCTGCAGCTGCAGCAGCGACTGCTCGGCGCGGGGGAAGCGGGCCAGCTTGCCGTCCAGCTCGCGCCGGCGCTCGACCGCCAGGCCCAGGGCGGTGCGCACCTCGCGCCGCAGCCTCTCGGTGAGG
>DASTNM010000547.1:0-2751 GCA_035762745.1 Candidatus Polarisedimenticolia bacterium | reverse complement strand
CTGAGCGTCGGCATCATCATCCCGAACATCGCCTACCGGGCCCAGGAGTTGAACGCCACCCCGTTCCAGATCAGCCTCCTGTTCACCCTCTACTCGCTGATGCAGTTCCTGTGCGCCCCGCTCTGGGGGCACCTCTCCGACCGGATGGGCCGCAAGCCGGTGCTGTTGCTGGGCCTCCTGGGCAATGGGGTGGGGCTCTGCCTGTTCGGGATTTCCGAGGGACTGCCGCACCTGTACGCGGCGCGGGGACTGTCGGGGCTGATGTCCTCCGCGGCCCTGCCCACCGCCATGGCCTACGTCGCCGACGTCACCGACGAGGCCGGGCGCGGGCGGGCGATGGGGTTGATGGGAGCTGCGATGGGGCTCGGCTTCATCTTCGGACCAGGCATCGGTGGGATGCTGTCGATCTTCGGGCACGGCGTGCCGTTCCTCGTCGCCGGTGGCCTCAACCTGGCGACCTGCGCCCTGGCGGCGCTGGTGCTGCGCGAGAGCCTGGCGCCGGCGGCCCGCAGCACGACGCGTCGGCCCTTCCCCTCACCGGCACTGGCCTTCAGAAGCCCCCTGCTGCCGTTCTACCTGGTCGCCTTCTGCGTGCCGTTCGCCATGGCAGCGCTGGAGACCACCTTTCCCCTGCTCATCCAGCAGCGCTTCGGCTACGCCGCCCGCGAGATGGGGGTCATGTTCCTGTTCATGGGCACGGCGGTCTTCCTCATCCAGGGGTTCCTGCTGGGACGCTGGATCCAGGCGGCCGGTGAGGAGACGGTGTTGATCTGGGGGTTCCTGATCAACGCCGTCGGCTTCCTGCTGGTGATCGCCGCGACGGGACGCGCTTCGCTCACGGCGGCGCTGGTGGTCGGTGGTGTGGGCAACCAGGTGATGCGGCCGACCAACGCCTCGCTCATCACAAAGAGGACCACCCTCGGCCAGGGAGCCTCGATCGGGATCATGGACTCGTTCGACTCTCTCGGGAGGATCCTGGGGCCGATCGTGGCGGGCAGCCTCTACCGTCCCGACCCGCGCTACCCGGACGTCAGCGCGGCGGCGATCCTGATCCTGGCGGCGCTGGGGTTGAGTCTGAGGGCGCGGCGGAAGGCGGTGGGCTCCCGCGCGGTGGCTCCTCCGGACGGCGCTTGAGGATGTGCCGGTCGAGGGGCTCCACCTGGTTGATCACCACGCGCAGCACGCGGTACCCCCGCACCAGGAAATAGGTCGTGATGCCGCCGTCGGGTGACGGATAGAGATATTTCTTCGGCGCGTTCGGGTCCTCCGCGGATTGCTTGCGCTTGAGCGCCGGGTTCGTGGCACGCTCTCCGGTGACCTCGGACGGCTTCCCGTACGCCTCCAGAAGGTCATTGACGGTCGACCCTGCTCCTATCCCCTTGCTGGTGCGGAAGCGGTTGTTCGTCCCCCCTCCGCCGAAGGTCGGCTCGAAGCTGAACCCTGCCGAGGCGACCTTGAAATCATCCGGAGTCGGACCGACGACCAGGCAGGAGATGCCGGCCTCGGGGATCTGCACGGTCACGGCGTCCTCCTGCTGCGCGAACGGCGTGACCTTCGCCCCGGGGAACATCGCCAGCAGCTCCTTGAGCGGCTGCCCGACGTAGACCACCCCGGGGATCCCGACATGGTCCTCGATGACGCGGGGGGCCGGCTGCGTCGACCCCCCACCGGGGGACGTCCCCGCGGGCGGCGTCGCATTCGGAGCGGCACGGTCGGCGCGGGGCGCCGCGGCCGGCGCCTGCAGTGCCGGAGAGGCGGCGAGGAGGACGCAGGAGACGAGCGCGAGACGGTGTGAAAGGCGCATGGGAGGCGGAGTATAGCAGGAAACGGTCGGACCGGAGCGGTACCCGGCCAAGGACGGAGTGCCCCCTTCGAGACGGTCCTCGCGGTAGAATGCGACTTTCGGGACGAGGCCCGTAATGGACAAAGATCGCGCCTCCATCGTGCAGAAGGCGTTCGCGCGCCAGGCGAAGGCGTTCGCCAGAAGCCCGCTGCAGACCGATCCGGAACGCCTGCGCCGGCTCATCAGGTTCATGGCCCCGCAGGCGGGGGAGACGGTGCTCGACGTGGCCTGCGGCCCGGGCATCGTCACGGGGGCCCTGGCGGGAGAGGGGCTGCAGGCGCTCGGCATCGACCTGACGGACGCCATGGTGCGCGAGGCGCGGGCCCGCCAGGCCGGAGGCCACTATGTGCGCGGCGACGTCGCCCGCCTGCCGTTCCGGAAGGGGATCTTCGACATTGTGGTCTGCCGCAACTCGTTCCACCACCTCGCCGACCCGCTCGCCGTGGCCCGCGAGATGAAGCGTGTGACGCGCCTCGGAGGACGGGTGGTGATCGAGGACATGCGGGCGCCTGACGACCCGGTCCAGAGGGAGTACCACGAGCTGATCGAGCGCCTGCGCGACACGGCGCACGAGCGCACCCTGACACGCGGCGAGATGCTCGAGGTGCTGGCGGCGGCGGGCCTGGTGCCGGCGCGCGAGGAGCCGTTGATCTTCAGCATCGATTTCGAGGAGTGGATCGACAGGGCCTACCCGGGCCCCGCCGCCAGGCAGCGGGCCCGCGCCATGCTGGAGGCCTGCCTGGAGAAGGACCGCTGCGGCTTGCGGGTCTTCACGGAGGCAGGACGGTTGAAGTTCGAGAGGCGGAGCCTTCTGCTCGGGGCGACGCACCCGGCCTGAATGACCCGCAAGAGGGAGGGACGTGATGCAGCTTCGTGACAGGGTGGCGGTGATCACCGGGGGGGCGCGC
>DASTNM010000546.1:0-10270 GCA_035762745.1 Candidatus Polarisedimenticolia bacterium | reverse complement strand
AAGGCTTCCGTAGGCGCGGCTGCCCGGATGCGCCAGGATCCGGGCGGCGACCTCCCGCTGCACCATGACGAGGATGTCGCGCACCGCCGGGCGCTGCGCGAGAAGCCTCAGGATGACCGCCGTGGCGATGTTGTAGGGAAGGTTTGCGAGGACACGCGCCGGTCTCCCCGGCGCCGCCCCCAGGCGCGCCAGGAGCCGGGCGATATCGACCTCCAGGATGTCGGCGGCGACGATCTCGACGGAGGTCGAGGCGCCGCCCTCCGCCGGAGCCGGTCCGCTTTCCGCCAGGTCCCGTCTCAGGGCCTCCGCCAGGTCACGGTCAATCTCGACGGCGACCAGGGCGCGCACCCGACCCAGGAGCGCCCGGGTCAGCGCCCCCCGGCCCGGCCCGATCTCGAGGACGAGATCCTCCGGGTCCGGGCCGAACGCCTCGACGATTCCGGCGATGGCTCCCCGGTTGACCAGGAAATTCTGCCCGAAGCGCCGGCGTGGCCGGAAACGAACGCCGCCAGTCTGCATCTATATCACCGTGGCCATTCCTTGAGACAGCGCCGGCGGTATGGTATAAAGCCGGGCCCGGGCAGGAGCCGGGGACCGGGACTCACAGGAGAGACGGAGAACCTCATGAGCGAGAACATTCTGACATTGACCCACAACAACTTCGAAGCCGAAGTGAAGAAGCCCGGCGCCCCGATCCTGGTCGATTTCTGGGCCGAGTGGTGCGGCCCCTGCCGCATGGTCGCCCCGGTTCTCGAGAAGCTGGCGGTCGAGTATCAGGGGAAGGCACGTATCGGCAAGGTGAACGTCGACGAGGAGAGCAGTCTCGCCGCCAAGTACGGCGTCCAGAGCATCCCGACCCTGCTGATGTTCAAGGAAGGGAAGGTGGTGGAGCAGTTCGTCGGCGCCACCTCGCGCGACGTTCTGGCGCGTCTCATCGACAAGCACGCCTGAGCGCCCCGCCGGTCCTCAGAGCACCCGGGGCGCGCTCCGCACCGTCTTGATCGTCAGGGTCCCGTCCTCCAGGTCGGCGATCACGCTGCGACCGCAGTCGCCGCCCACGTCGCTGCCGATTACGGCCACCCCGGCCAGCCGCAGGGCCCGGAGCGCCGCCTCGACGTTCTTGTCGCCGACGCTCGGCCGGCCCGCCGTCACGTCGATGGAGAACATCCGCGATCCGCCCGTGACCTTCGCCAGAAGCGCCGCCCGCCGCGCGCCGAGCCTGATTGACTCGTCGACCATGATCGAGACGGCGGTCGTGGCGTAGCGGCCGGGGTGCTCCGTGCCGTCGGCGGGAGGCTCGGGGAGGAGTATATGCGCCAGGCCTCCGACCCGCCGGCCCGGATCGTAGACGAAGACCGCCACGCAGGAGCCGAGACCGTGGATGGCGAGCCGTCCGGGGGCCTCGGTCACCCGCAGCTCGCCGGCGCGCAGCGACCGGGGGCGGGCGGTCACCGCCCACCCGCCCGGGTGGAGCCCCGGCGACGCACCCCTCGACCCTCCGTCCCGTCGGCCTCCCGCCCCGGGAGCCCCCGCCCCAGGACCGGCAGGGTGCGCGGGTCGGGCAGGAAGAAGAACTCGCCCCGCAGACCGCTGGCCGGCTCCAGAACCTCGCTGGCCAGCACCACCGCCGTCTCCGACAGCGGCAGCATCTCGATCACCAGGTGGTCGGTCACGGCCCCGACCATGTCGATCGCCAGGCCCGGGATCGACGGCAGCAGGCTCACCCCCAACAGGTGGCTGACGGCGTTGAGGTAGGCGCCGGCCAGGATGTTCCCGACCTCCCGCAACGCCGACTTCGCCAGGTCGCTGAACCCGGCCGGCGTGCCGTGCCTCTCACCGCCGCCGCGCACCACCAGCTTCAGGAGCAGCGGCACCTGATCCTCGCCGAATGCCAGGAGCAGGTTGCCGCGCGCCTCGCCATAGACCTTCAGCGACAGGGCGCAGACGACGCGCGTCGCGCCGCCGGCGATCTCGGCCACCTTCTCGAGCGGGATGGCGCGCGCCCACGGGACCTCGAGCCGGACGGGCCGGCCGATCATCTGCGACAGGGCCGTGGCGGCGTTCCGCGCCCCCGCCTCGCAGATGGCGCGGAACGCCCGCAGGTCGGGAAGCGGTCCGGCCGGGGAGCCGCCACGCGGCCTCGGCCGGCCCGCGGGGGCGCCGCTCATGCGGCCCTCGTCGTCAGCATCAGGTTCGCAGGGTCGAGGATCAGGGCGATGCGACCGTCGTTGAGCAGGGCGGCGCCGGCGTACTGCGGCAGGAGCTCGAGCGGATGCTTCAGCGGCTTGACGACGATCTCCTCCTCCCCGAGGATCTCGTCCACCGCCAGGGCGTACGAACGGCGCCCGACGCGGTAGACGAGCGCCGGGAAGACGGTGGGGAACGACGGCGTCGCGTCGCCCGCCAGCAGGCCGCCGAGCGGCCAGACCGGCACGACCTCGTCGTCACGCCGCACCAGCCGCTCGCCGCGGCTGGCGAGCATTCCGTCGCGTCTGACGTGCAGCGTCGTCTGCACCGCCGACACCGGGACCGCGTAGACCTCGCCCGCGGCCCGGCAGAGGAAGGCGCGCGTCACGGTCACCGTGGGCGGCAGATCCATCTCGAACAGGGTGCCGACCCCGACGTCGCTGCGCACGCTGAGACGCCCCCCCAGCTTCTGCAGCCGCGTGCGCACCACGTCCATGCCGACGCCGCGCCCCGAGATCTCCGTGGTCCGGACGGCGGTCGAGAAACCGGGCAGCGTGATGAGCAGGAGCGCCTCCTCGTCCGACATCCGCTCCGCCACCTCGCGGCCGATGAAGCGCCTGTCGACCGCCACGCGGCGCAGCGCCGCCGGGTCGAGACCGCGGCCGTCGTCGGAGACCTGCAGGCAGACCCGGTCGTCCCGGCCCGACAGGACGATCTCGATCCGGCCGGCCGGCGCCTTGCCGGCCGCGCGGCGACCGGCGGCGTCCTCGATGCCATGGTCGATGCCGTTGCGCAGGATGTGCTCGAGCGGGTCGATCATCTCCTCCAGGATCGACCGGTCGAGCGCGATGTCGGTGCCGGAGACCGCCAGGTCGACCTGCTTGTCGAGCCGTCGCGCCAGCTCGCGCACGGTGCGCTGCAGGCGCGGGACGAGGGCCGCGAACGGCATCAGGCGCATCGCCATCACCACGTCGCGCAGGCCGCCGACGGCGCGGCCCAGCCCCTCGAGCACCTCGCCGGCCGCCGACCCGGGGTCGGGATCGAGGGCCCGCCGCAGCCGCTCGCGCTCGAGAATCAGCTCGCCGATGCCGTCGAGCAGCCGGTCCATCCGCTCTGTCGAGACCCGCACCGTGGCGATCGACTCGCTGCGGATCGCCGCCTCCGCGGGGGCGCTCGCTTCGCCGGAATCGGCGCTGTCGCCGGTGACGGCCGCCTCGGCCACGCCACCCGCGGGCCGCGGTCGGTCCCGGCGGTCGGCGACCTTGCACTCGGCGACGTCCGGAAGCGCCGAGACGATCGCCGCCAGTCGGTCCGGCAGGAGCCCCGTCGCCAGCGTCGCACGAAACCGCCCGTCGAAGGCGGGCGAGGTCATGGCGGCGCTCTCCGGGACGCACGCCTCGAGGCGGCCGTGGTCGCCGAGCCGCTTCAGGATCACCATCGCCCGCGCCCCCGGAAGGGGCGCTCCGGGGCGGATGGCGACCTCGACGATCAGGCGCGGTCGGGTGTCGATCGTCTCCTCGGGCGTCGGCGGCGCGGCCGGCACGGATGGAGCCGGCGCCTCGCCCGGTGCCGCAGGACCCGGTGCGGCGGTCCGGCCGCCGGCGTCCGGCGCCCCGGCGGCCAGGGCGGCGATCAGGTCCGACTCGGCCGGGATCTCTTCGCCGGCCGCGGCCGCCTCGACCTGCGCCGCCAGCCGATCGGCGGCACGCACCAGGAGATCGAGCCTGGCGGTGGAGGGGGGCGCGCCGCGCTCACGCCAGTCGTGAAGCAGGTCCTCGACGGCATGCGCCAGGGCCGTGATCGGGTGGAAGCCGAGGGAGGCCGCCATCCCCTTCAGGGAGTGGGCATGGCGGAAAAGATCGTTGATCGGCTCCTGCTCCAGCCGCTCGCTGCGGGAGCGGAGGAGCAGGGCGCTCAGGCCTTCGAGGTGCTCACGCGCCTCGGAGACGAACAGGTCGAGGAACTGGCGGGGATCCAACGGCGGCGCCCCTCAGCGGGCGGCGGCGTCGGCGCCGCCCGGCAGGACCTTGGCCAGGACCTGGAGGACCCTTTCCGGCGTGAAGGGCTTGACGATGAAGTCCTTGGCCCCGGCCGAGATCGACTCGACCACCAGCGCCTCCTGTCCCATGGCGCTGCAGATGACGATGGCGGCCGCGGCGTCGAGCTTCAGGATCTCGCGCGTCGCCTCGATGCCGTCCATCTGCGGCATGACGATGTCCATGGTCACGAGATCCGGACGCAACTCTCGGTAGCGGGCGATCGCCTCGCGCCCGTTGTTCGCCTCGCCGATCACCTCGTAGCGGCCGCCGGCGTTGCTCAGGATGTCCTTGATCATCGAGCGCATGAACATCGCGTCGTCCACGATCAGCACCCGGATCGCCATCAGACCTCCTCGGTGGCGTCGCGACCGGGACGGAACCCGTTCCGGATCGCCGCCTCGACCCGCGACACAAGGGCCGGCAGGGACAAGAGGTTCAAGAGGCGCTCACCGACCGCCAGGCGGGCCCTCAGGAGGCCGCCCTCCTCGCCGCGCGTCTCGTCCTGCGGCGGCTGGGAGCCCTCCTGCGCGGGGGCCGTGGCGACATCGACCTCGGAGCGCACCAGCACCCCCAGGTGATCGAGCGGCGGCGCCAGCACCACGCCGAAGATCCCGATCCCCACCGGCGCCGGCCCGGCGGCCAGCAGGCGGTCGAGGTCGATCAGGGTGACGATGCGGCCGTGCACCTCGGCCAGCCCGGCGACGATGCCGGGGGCGCGCGGCACGGGTCGCACGACCCGCAGCTGCGCGACCTCGAGGATGGCGCTGGCCTCGAGCCCGTACCACCCGGAGCGCGACGTGAAAGTGATGATCGGTTCGACCATGAAGCCGCCTCGTGTCAGCCCACCTTGAAGATCGAGATCAAGTCCTTCAGCGTGTCGGAGGCCTTCGCCAGCTCCTGCGCCGAGGCCGACATCTCCTGCATCGAGGCGGTCTGCTCCTGGGTCGCGGCCGAGGCCTCCTCGGTGCCGGCCGC
Source organism: Candidatus Polarisedimenticolia bacterium (assembly GCA_035762745.1). GTDB lineage: Bacteria > Acidobacteriota > Polarisedimenticolia > Gp22-AA2 > Gp22-AA2 > DASTNM01. Next base: position 5,069 of record DASTNM010000546.1, on the reverse strand, counting down.
GTTGTCCTCGGCGATCTTCGAGATCTCCTCGAAGGCCCGGACCAGCCCTTCGGCCCCCTTCGCCTGGGTCTCCGTCAAGGCCGAGATCTCCTCGATGCGGCTCATGCTGCTGAGCACGGACTGGATCATCCCGTCGATCGACGTCTTCGCCTGCTGCATGACCGAGCGCCCCTCGCGCACCGCCCGCGTGCTGTCGCTCATCGAGGCGATGACGTCGGTCGACTCGGAGTTGATCTCCTTCGCCAGGCGCGAGATCTGGTCGGCGAACTTGCGCGAGGCATCGGCCAGCTTGCGGATCTCCTCGGCGACCACGGAGAAGCCGCGGCCGTGCTCGCCGGCCCGCGCCGCCTCGATGGTGGCGTTGAGCGCCAGGAGGTGCGTCTGCTGGGCGATATGGGTGATGAAGTCGACCGACTCGTTGATGCGCAGGGCCCGGTCCTTGAACCCCTCGACCGCGGCGGTCGCCGTCTCGATGCGCTGCACCAGGTCGACGACCTTCTGGGCCGATCCCTCCATCTGCTCACCCGCCTGCCGGGCGCGGTCGCCGGCGTCCTTGCTGGCCTTGGCGGCGAAGCGCGCCTTCTCGGCGATGCCGTCGACGGAGGCGGCCAGCTCGCGCGTGATGGCCGAGGTCTTGTTGACCATGTCGGCCGTCCCCTCGGCGCCCCGGGCGATGGTCTGAACCGTGGAGGAGATCTCCTCCGTCGTGGCGTTCATCTCCTGGGCCGTCGCCGACAGCGCCTGCGCCGATTCGAAGATCTGCTCGCTCACCGAGCGCACCTCGGTCACGACGTTGTACAGGCTCTGCAGCATGGTGTTGAACGAGCGGGCCAGGTCGCCCACCTCGTCGGTGCTGCGGACCTCGACCTTGCGGGTCAGATCGCCGCGGCTGAGGACGGCGCTGGCGGCCGCCAGGTCGCGCAGGTTCTTCGTGAAGTAGCGGGACAGGACCACCGCGGCCGTCAGACCGATCAGGATCTCGGTCGAGACATAGCCGACCAGGTCCCAGAAGCCGTAGACGTTGGGTGGAGTGAAGGCGAAGTGGGCCACCAGGAAGAGGAAGGTGACCACCAGGAAGGCCAGCGCCAGCTTCAGGCGCATGCGACACCGTGCGGCGGGAGGAGCCCGGCGGCCGGGTCGCCTCCGGACGGATGGCCGTTCGACGGGGCCGCCCCCCCCAGTCGGCGGTAGACGCGCTCGCGCGCGCTCGCCACGTCGAACCAGAGGCGCGCCTCCCCCAGCAGGCGCTCGACGCGCCCCAGCACCAGGAAGCCGCCGGCCGACAGGGCCGCGGCGAAGCGCCCGAGGATGTCCGCCTGGTGCTCCAGCGAGAAGTAGATCAGGACGTTGCGGCAGACGATCAGGTCGAGGTCGTCGCGGTCGAACGGGTCGAGGAGGCTTTCGCGCTCGAAGCGGACCAGGCGGCGCAGGGACTCGCGCGGCGCGGCCCGGCCGTCGGCGCGCTCCTCGAAGTGACGTCTCTCGGTTCCGGGCATGGTGGCCGCCAGCCGGTCGGCGGGGTAGACGGCGCGGCGGGCCGTCTGCAGGGCCTCCTCGTCGAGGTCGGTGCCGGTGATCCGTAGGCGCGTCCGGGAGCGGGCGCCGAGCGTCGTGGCGAAGAGGGCGGCCAGCGACCAGGTCTCCTCCCCGGTGGCGCAACCGGCGCTCCAGACCGCCAGCCGGTTCTGGCGGGAGGCCGAGCGCTGTACCAGATCCGGCACGACGTTCTCCTTCAGGAAGTCGAAGCAGGAACGGTTCCGGAAGAACCCCGTCACCTGAATCGACAGGGCCCTCTGGAGGGGACCGATCTCCTCCGGGTGGCGCCTCAGGTAGACGGCGTATTCCTCGAGCCCCGCAAGCCGCAGGGCCCGCACGCGCACCAGGAGGCGGCGCTTGAGGTAGCTCTCCTTGTAGCGTGAGAGATCAATCCCGCGCCGCTCGAACAGGTGCCGGTGGATCGCCTGCACTGTCGCGCGCACCGCGGCGAATTATAGGTTCCGCGCCATGGAGCGTCAACCGAACGGCCTTTCCGGCCGCTTCGTTGACTCGCCTTCGTCCCTGGTCTAAAATTTCGCGCTCTCAACCGTTTACCTGCCATTGGAGGTCATCCCCGGCATGGAGCAGGACATCAAGCGAATCAACGACCTGGTGGCAAAAGAGTCGGGCTTCGTGGAGCAGGTCCTGGGCGAGGTCCGCAAGGTGATCGTGGGCCAGAAAACGCTTCTCGATCGCCTCCTCATCGGCCTTCTGGGCGACGGCCATCTCCTGCTGGAGGGGGTCCCCGGGCTGGCCAAGACGCTGTCGGTCAAGACGCTCAGCGACGTCATCGACGCGAAGTTCCAGCGCATCCAGTTCACCCCCGACCTGCTGCCGGCCGATCTCGTCGGCACGATGATCTACAGCCAGAAGGACGGGCAGTTCCTGCCGCGCAAGGGCCCGTTGTTCGCCAACATCATCCTGGCGGACGAGATCAACCGCGCTCCGGCGAAAGTGCAGTCGGCGCTCCTGGAGGCGATGCAGGAGAAGCAGGTCACGATCGGCGACACGACCTACCCTCTGCAGCCGCCCTTCCTGGTGCTGGCGACCCAGAACCCGATCGAGCACGAGGGGACCTACCCGCTTCCGGAGGCCCAGGTCGACCGCTTCATGCTGAAGATCAAGGTCGATTACCCGGCCAAGGCGGAGGAGCGCGAGATCCTCGATCGCATGACCGGCGCCGGCTCTTTCGACGTGCGCCGGCTGATCAGCCCGGCCGACATCCTGCGGGCGCGCGGCGTCGTGTCACAGGTCTACATCGACAACCGGATCAAGGACTATATCGTCGAGATCGTCTTCGCGACGCGGCGCCCCGAGGACTACAAGCTGGACATCAAGGGGCTGATCCAGTTCGGCGCCTCGCCGCGCGCCACCATTTTCCTGACCACGGCCGCCAAGGCGCACGCCTTCATCCGCGGCCGCGGCTACGTCACCCCGGAGGACGTCAAATCGATCGCCTTCGACGTCATGCGGCACCGCATCATCCTGTCCTACGAGGCGGAGGCCGAGGACGTGACGACGGAGCAGATCATCCAGAGGGTGCTCGACACCATCGAGGTCCCCTGACGGGGCGCCGCCCCCCGGAGCCCCCGGCCGCCGATGCTGCCCGCGGAGATCCTCAAGAAGGTCCGGCGGATCGAGATCCGCACCAACCGGCTGGTGAACGAGTCGCTGGCGGGGGAGTATCACTCCGTCTTCAAGGGGCGCGGGATGGAGTTCTCCGAGGTGCGCGAGTACCAGTTCGGCGACGACATCCGCAGCATCGACTGGAACGTCACCTCGCGCATGGGGCACCCCTACGTCAAGCGCTACGTGGAGGAGCGCGAGCTGACGGTGATTCTGCTCGTCGACTTCTCGGGATCGGGGCAGTTCGGCACGCGGCAGCGCTTCAAGCGCGAGATCGAGGCGGAGATCTGCGCCTTGATGGCCTTCTCGGCCATCAAGAACAACGACCGTGTCGGGCTCATCGCCTTCACCGACCGCATCGAGACCTTCCTGCGGCCTCGCAAGGGGAAGGACCATGTCCTGCGGGTCATCCGCGAGGTGCTCTACTTCCGTCCCGAGGGGCGCCGCACCGACCTGGCGCAGGCCCTGCGCTACATGTACCGCACCATCACCAAGCGCAGCGTCGTCTTCGTGGTCTCGGATTTCCTGGGGGAAGGGTTCACGCAGCCGCTGCGGGTGGCGGCGCGCAAGCACGACCTGATCGCCGTCACCGTGACCGACCCGCGCGAGGAGGTCCTGCCGCCTATAGGCCTCATCGACCTGGAGGACGCCGAGACCGGCGAGCGGGTGCTGGTCGATGCCTCGGACCGCCGCACCCGGGAGCGCTTCGGAGCCTGGGCCGCCGAACGGCGAGCCGGGCGCGAATCGCTTTTCCGCTCGGTCGGCGTCGACTCGCTGGAGCTGTTCACCGATCGCCCCTACGACGTGCCGCTGGTGCGTTTCTTCCACCGCCGCGCCCTGAGGATGGGCCAATGAGCCGGCGGGGAATGCGCCGGAGCGCGGCCGTCGCCGCCCTTGCCCTCCTCGGGGCGGCCTCCTCCGACGTCCGGCTCGAGGTGAGCGCCGACCGGCGCGCCATCACCGTCGGCGATCCGATCACCCTGACGGTCCGCCTCGTCTACCCTCAAGGCTCCAAGGTCGCCTCGTTCGTTCCCGAGGCCGCTCTGGGGGACCTCGCCCTGCTCGGCAGCGCCCGCCAGCCGGCGAAGGGGCTCGACCTGGGACGCGAGGAGGAGGTCCGCACCCTTCGGGTGACCGCGTACAAGCCCGGGACACTGGCGATCCCGGCCCTCGAGGCCAAGGTCGTCGACCCCGCCGGCAAGGAGCAGACGGTGACCAGCGAGCCGATCCCGTTCGAGGTCACCTCGATCCTCTCGGCGCAGGACAAGGAGCCGGCCGACATCAAGAAACCGGTCTCGATGCCGGAGAGTCTCCTGTGGCCCTTCCTCGCCGCCGGGCTTCTGGCTCTGGGGCTTCTCGCCTGGTTCGGGTGGCGCCGCCGGCGGCGGAGCGCAGCCGGGGCCGTCGCCGCCCCGACCCTGCCGCCCCGGCCGGCGCACGAAGTGGCCTACGCCGAGCTGGAGCGCCTGCTCTCCGCGGGTCTCCTCGAGGCGGGGCGACTCAAGGAGTTCTACATCGAGCTGTCGGAGATCATGCGCCGCTACGTCGAGGCGCGCTACGGCATCGAGACACTGGACCGCACCACCTGGGAGATCCTGGAGGCGGTGCGGGCGGCGAAGATCGCCCTGCGGGTCTCCACCGGCCTCGGCGAGTTCTTCGGCGCCTGCGACCTCGTCAAGTTCGCCAAGTACCTGCCGCGGCCCGAGGAGACGCGCGCCACCGTGGAGATGGCCTACAGACTGGTCGACGAGTCGCGCGCGGCACCCTCGCCGCCTTCGGAGGCGCCGGCGATGGCGCTGGCCACGGGAGGCGGATCGTGATGTTCCGGCTGGTGTCGCTGTGGCCGGCGCTCGCCCTCCTGCTCCTGCTCGGGCTGCTCGGTTTCTCGCTGAGGCGGGTGGCGCGCC
>DASTNM010000545.1:0-22918 GCA_035762745.1 Candidatus Polarisedimenticolia bacterium | reverse complement strand
CCATCCCGTCGGTCAAGCCCTTCGTGAGCTCCGCCACCCTGGCCCGGATGGCGTCATCGGGCGCTCGCCGATCGCTTTCCAGCTTCGCATACCAGTCGCCGACCTCGCCCCAGCTCTGGTAAGTCGTGACCTGCACGGAGGGTTCATCCGGCTCATCTTTGATTCTTCCTTTCTTTTTCTTCTTGTCCGAATCGTCGTCCCGCTCGAGGTTCGAGGTCTTCCAGCTGTAGAGGCGGCGTCCGTTCGCCTCGCGCACCTCCGGCTTGAACTCGGGCCGGGATTTCACGTTCACGTACTTGGTGGCCGGTACGTCGATCCGCAGCTCCTCGTCTTTGACGATGAAGGCGCGGCTGAAATTGTAGGCGGTCCAGAAGTGATTCGGCGCCATGGCCGCGAATTCTTCGAACTGCAGCTCGTATTCCAGGACGTCGCCGGGGCGAAGACCGGGAACGATGACGTGTTTCTGGCGGATGTCGCTGTACATCGGCGCGATCCGCGACACAGGCGATGACATGTCCTGAATGGCGCTCGCTGGGATTTCCACTTTGGTGCCGTCCGGCTTGATGACGCGACCTTTGACCGTCAGGCGCTCGAAATCCGAGTTGTAGTCGAGGACCAGTTGTCCGAACTGCTGAAGCGCACCCTCCGTCTGCACCAGCACCCGCGTCTGCACGGTCTTCGCGCCCGTGCCGTCCGCCTCGAAGCGCAGGGAGCTCTTCAAGATGTCGATGACGAACGGCTCCCGGGAAAAATCGACAGCCATTGGCGGCGTAAAGTCCTTTGCCGGAGGGGGTGCCAGGGCAAAGGATGGGAGAACCCAGGTGAGACAAAGACCCCCCAGTAGCCAAGGTGCTTTCATTCGATCGGGCTTCGTCCAAATGAACTTGCGTTGAAGCAACCCCGGCCCGTGTCACCGCGACGCGGAGGTACGTCCCTCTTGTCAGCAAAGGCTCCCGCATGCCCTGCGAGCACATTAACTCGGCTCGGCCAGAGCTCCAGGAACTTGGCCGATTTGATCCTGGTTAAATGCGCGAGGCAATCGCGAGACCCGGGCATGGTTGATGTCTCAAGATGCCCGGAAGTCTAACACGTGCTCCAGGTGGGATGCACGGACACGACCGCACTCCGAGTGGAGGACACTTGGACCAAGAACCCCCATCTCGTTCCCACGGAAACTCGCGGGTGCGTGATCCCTGTTCGAGGTGATCAACTGACGGTCTTCTTACATGCACGCATCGATGCCAAGGCCGGCAGCGGTAAGTCGGTGAAGGCACTGTCGGAACCTCCGTTGGGTTGGACGCTGCTGGCCGACGAGGCAAGGCCTGGGCGATTAGCTCCATAACACCTGCCTGGGCAGCGGGGAACGGGTGTCCATCCGGGTTCGACTCCCGGCCCCGGCACCAATGTTCTCCACGGGTCCCGTTAGTCGGACGCACCCCAAAGCCAAGCGCGGAAGGAGGGACGGAATATTCAGGGGGACAGGACACGCACATCGAGGATCAGCGGATCAGACTCCCTTGGACCGCCTTGCGCACCGCCTCGGTCCTGCTGCGGGCGCCGAGCTTCGAAATGATGGTGCTCACGTGCGTCTCGACCGTGCGAGGGGAGATATCCAGACGGGAGGCGATTTCGGCGTTACGCAGGCCTTCGTGAAGACACTCCAGGATCTCGAGCTCCCGAACGGTCAAATCCCATGTCGGTGTACGCCCTTCGCTCACCGAATCCGAGGCGTAGCTGCGCATGACCTTTGAGGCGATGCGAGGTGGCAGAACAACACCGCCGCGGGCGATTTCGTCGAGGGCTTCAATGAGGGCTTCCTGAGGGGAGTCTTTCAAGAGATACCCCTGGATGCCGATGCGGGCCAGGGCGCGGACGTACTGGTCGAAATCATATCCGCTGAGCACGAGGATCTTGACGTCCGGCCACTCGTGACGCAGACGGCGGGCCAGGTCGATTCCGGAGGTTCCAGGCATCCGGATGTCGAGAATCACGATGGAAGGAGCGGCCTGCTGCATGGACTCCAGTGCCTCCTCGGCGCTGGCGGCTTCCCCCACGACTTTGAACCGGCCGTGCCGGGCCAGCCGGCTCCGGATTCCCTCACGGAACATTCGGTGGTCATCGACGATGAGGATTCTGATCGGTGAGGTCATTGCTCGCCGTGAACGGTGTAAGGGATGCGGGCCGAGACCATGGTCCCCGTTCCTCCGTTCGATCCGACAGAGACGCTGCCTCCGACCTGGCGCAGACGCTCGCGCATTCCCGGAATGCCGAGGCCGCGCCCCAGATCGCCCGCGATCGGGGGACCGTAACCGTCATCGGTGACCGACAGCTCGACACTGCTGATCGTCCGGATCAGCGAGACGTGGATCGACGTGGCGCGACTGTGCTTGAGCGCGTTGCTCACGGCCTCCTGTGTGACACGGAACAGTGCGAGCTCGGCGCCGGGCGCCAGGCGGTCGTCCTCCGTCATGCCGCGAAGCGTCAAGTGTGGCGTCACCTTGAACCCCTGGGCAGTCTGTTCCAGGAGCCACTCGAGGGCCGGGACGAGCCCCAGGTCGTCGAGGATGGCCGGGCGAAGGCGGGCACAAAGCTCGCGGAGCTCGGCGGCGAGCTCGCGGGCCACGCGGTCCCTGTCCCGGAGCGTCGTGTCGGCGACTCCGCCCAGAAGGATCGCCTTCTGAAGCGGTCCGTCATGGAGGTCACGCGCGATTCGCCCGCGCTCCGCTTCCTGCGCGTTCGTCAGGCGCTCGCTCACATCGCGCAACTCGGCCACCAGGCTCGTCTCGCGGATCGCGAGCGCCAGAATCGGGGCCACGGTCTCGACCAGGCGCTGCTCCTCGCCCAGGAAGATCTCGCCTTGCTCCTTCGGTCCGAGCACGAGATACCCGAGCGTGTCGATGCCCGCCTCGAGCCGGGCGACGAGAAGATGATCGGAACTCCATCTCGTCTCGGAGACGCCGCGCTCGCCGAAGGCCAGGTCGAGCAAGCGCGGTCGCACGAAGGGGGCGCACTCGTCGGCGCGCGGCCCCGAAGACGCGGCCACGCGCAGCGTCTCTTCGGTCGTTCCCAGGAACAGGACGGCGGCTTCCAGTCGCAGTGAGTCCTGCAGCCGCTTCACCATGGCGGGGACCACCTCGTCCGCCTGCTCGCTGCCGAGAAGGTCGTGGCGCATCGCGGCGAGCAGCGTCCCCGAGTCCAACTGCTCGGTGTAGAAGGCGCGATCCACGAGTCTCCGCATGCCACGAGACAGGAAGTGCAAAAGGAAAACCCCCAGCGCAAGCAGTCCGGCGATGATCAGCGTCGGGCGCGCCCCTCCCGGAAATCCATCCACCATGGAGCCGGCCGCGACCACCAGGAGTGACATGACGGCGAGGAGAACGGCAGTCGTCGCGCCGTAGACCATGCCGCGGTGCACGAGGCGGCGGATGCCCAGGGCCTGATGACGGAGGATCGCATAGGCAAAGGTCAGCGGAATGGCGCCCCACAGAACCGCGGTCACGCGCGCGGGCACGAGGTCGTGGTGAAGGGCGATTAGCGGGATCAGAGTGAAACCCATGAACGGCAGAGTGCCGCAGGCGATGCCGGTGAGCGCCAGGCGCGCGTCGTGGACGGAGCGCGCCGCCTGCCGGACGAGGGCCTTCCGTGCGAGCACGGCCAGCGCAGCGAGGACGCCGGTCACGAAGTAGATTGCGAACCCGGTTCGCACCACGCTGTAAGCGGACGGATGGATGAACAGGGCGGCCAGGTAGCCGGCCAGGAGGATGCCCCCGGCCAGCCAGAATCGCCGAAGGGCGTTTCGGGGTCCCCTCCAATCTCCCACGAAGGCCGTGGCGAACGCCGGCAGGGAAGCAGCCAGACCGAGGAGACTCAGGAACTGCACGATCAGCGACCATGCAGGCTGTGGGCCGCTGGCCGCGGGCGACACCCCGAGCGCGACTCCCGTGAGCCCGGTGAAGAGTCCGAACAGACGCGCGACAGCGGCATCCGGACGCCGGACCAGGACGACCGCGCCGAGAAGAGCGAAGAGGGCTCCTGTCAGCCACAAGGCGCGCCGGGTCCAGGCGCTACCCCTCGCCACGGTCATCAAGCGCGCCACGATGATTTGGCCATTCGGAGCGAGCAGCTCGGCGTTCTCCAGCGGCTGGACGTCGAGAGCGGCCGGTGCGCTGCGGCCGTTCAGGGAGACGACCCGCATGCCCGGGCGGGCACCGTCCTGCCAGGCCTGTCCGGCCGGCATGACCCAGCCGGCGCAGACTTCCTTTCCGCACGACTCGAGCCTTAGACCTAGTTTTGCGGGGCTCCCGACCGCAAGGTCCGCAAGCACCGCCACCAAGGAATAGCCAAGTAGGATCGCGGCCGCAGCGAGCCGAGATCCGTTAAGCGACCATACTCCGGCGTGCGGCGCCGAGAGTTTCCAAGGCACCCGATTCCACGCTCTCGAGAAAGCGGACAAGCCCTCCGACCGCATATCCGTGCCGCGCCAGCAGATCCAGGTCCTCTCTGGACCGAGCCATGTACGCATGGGCGAGGATGGCCGCGTAGAGCGGTGCGCCCGAGGATTCGTACACGGCGCGATGTTCCGGCGAAAGCATACCATTGACCGACGCCCGGGAGCCAATTCCCTGTCCGTAGAAGACCACGGGCAGGGTGGCCTTCCGCTGGGCCAGGTCGGAGTCCTGGCCCGGGGTCCAGGCGTCGCGCAGATCGTCGAGGATTTGCGCGAGCGTGAAGGTATGATCACCGAAACGCTCGAAGAGGGCGGCACCGTCCCGATCGGCCCCGGCGACTCTCGCCGCGAACCCGGTGACGAACTTCCCGAGTCCGCCGGACTTCAGACGAGTCATCTGGAGCGCCTCCTCGAGCGTCGCATCTGCGCGTCCCTGGTGCTTCCCATCCAGGAACTGGCCCGCGCATGCCTCGCCGTACGCCCGGCAGAAGTGCTCTAACGCGGCGGAGGGGTCGGGTGATCCGGCCGCCGCCTCCACGGCCGCCGCGGTTCCCGCCGTGAGGAGGGCAATGGCGAGGGCGAGGTCCTGGCTCCGCTTCCCATCAGGAGCCTCGTCGGCGACATCGTCGAACACGTACGCGGCCTCCATCTGGAGCTCCACCGCGGCGGCGGCGAGGAGCGCGATCCTCCCCGGGGGCTTCCGGACGACGGTCTCATGGATCTCGAGCGCCAGCCAGCCGGCCCGGCACAGCCCCTCAGGGTGGAGCGCATATCCTGGCCGACTGAGCAGGGCCAGGAGGTCCTCACGGATCTCCGCGGCGGACCGCGTCATGATCACCTCACGGACCTGCCCAGTCAGCGATCCCCGCACGGCACTAAATCCAGTTGCGCGGGCCGATCTCGGGCTCATCCAGAATGTTGGTGCTCACACGTCGGGCCAGGAAAGCCACGGCGCGGGCCAGCTCCTCGAGCCCGGCGCGGGACAGCCGGCGTTGAAGTTCGTCAAGGGAAATCGCGCCATCGGGACGTCGTGAGCTGACGAGCGCTTCTGCCAGTGCTGCGACTTGCATACGGTGCCCCCCCTCTGAATGGTCGAACGCCATTGTGCCAACGTGCGACATTGTGCCGACGCGCGCCGTCCAACGCATCGGGGTAGGTCGTGTCCTACTGTACGTGGATCCACGGATTCGGTGTCTCGCAAAGCACCGTGCATAGCCCACCATGCGGCGCACGCCGGCGCCGTCGGACTGCACGCGCCTGCCCATCCCGGCTCCTGGTGGCGATGTCGGATGCCGGTCCCGGGTCCTGGTGTCCACGTACGTAGTTGGCCAGGAACCACGGATGACTTCCGGGCAGGCCGACCGTCAGACTGAACAGAGGATACGGAGCCTGAGGGTGGGCTCTGTTCAAGGAGAAGGTCGGTCGACTTTCCGGCCGCTTCGCGCGAGCGCGCCCGTCGGTAATCGCTCGCGCGCGAGAGTCATGATCGCGGGGCGCCGACAATGACCAAGAGGCGGCCACAGGTACGCCGAGCCCGTGCAGGCCCCAGCCTTCCGACGAATATCACCCAAAGAGAGCAGCGCCAGCTCGCCCAGCGAATGGAGACGATCGGCAGGCTGGCCAGTGGCCTGGCGCACGACTTCAATAATTTGCTCACGGCGATCCTCGGTCACTGCGATCTTCTCCTGCGACGGCTGTCCAGGGAAGACCCCAGCAGGAGAGGCATTGAGGAAATCCAGGACGCAGGAGAGCGGGCCGGGGCCCTCACCCGACAGCTCCTCGCCTACAGTCGCCGGCAGGTCTTGAAACCTCAGGTGCTCGACCTGAATGCGAACGTGACCTCGATGCTCCCGATGCTACGGCGCCTGATTGACGAGGACATCGAACTGATTCCGGCGCTGGAGTCGACCCTTGGACACATCGAGGCGGACCCCAGCCAGATCGAACAGGTCGTCATGAATCTCGTGGTGAACGCGCGCGACTCGATGCCCAGCGGCGGCAGGCTCGTCGTCGAGACATCGAATGCCGACCTCGATGAAACCTTTGCGAAGTCGCACTCGCCCACGCGGCCGGGACGCTACGTGATGCTCGCGGTGAGCGATACCGGGAGCGGCATGGACGAAGAAACGAAGGCGCGCATCTTCGAGCCGTTCTTCACAACCAAGGAGCTCGGCAAGGGGACGGGCATCGGCCTGGCGACGGTGTACGGGATCGTCAAGCAGAGCGGCGGCTACATCTGGGTGTACAGCGAGCAAGGGATGGGCTCGACGTTCAAGATCTACCTGCCACGCGTGGACGCGGAGATCTCCCGGGAGACAACCAGTGAGCCCACCCCGCCTCTCCCGCGCGGTCGTGAGACCGTGCTCCTTGTCGAGGATGATCGCTCGGTCCTCCTGCCGGCCCGTGAGATGCTGGAGATGATCGGCTATAAGGTCCTCGAGGCCCACGACGGCCGGGAGGCGCTCGACGTCGCCTGCCGGCACGGCCAACCCATCGACCTGCTGCTGACCGATGTCGTCATGCCTCACATGAGCGGACGGGAGCTCGCCGAGAGCATCGCCACCATCCAGCCCGGCATCCGCGTGCTCTATATGTCGGGGTACACGGAGGGCGTCATCATCCACCACGGCGCGCTCGACGCCGGGGTCGCCTATCTTCAGAAACCCTTCACTTCAGCGACTCTGGCACGGAAGGTGCGCGAGGCGCTCGACACACGCATGGGTGACGGCCTGTGCGGGACCACGGGAAAGGCGTGATCCTCTTCGACGGTGTGCTCACGTGCGGGTGCAGTCAAGCGGCGCCGTCATCACCCGCTCGCGGCGTCCAGGCACCTCGCGCCGAGGACTGAGAATCGCTCGGGCCTCTGGCCTGTCTGGGTTCGACTCCCAGCTCCGACAGCAGCGTCTACCGGGTTCGACTCCCGCCGCCTCCATCGATGCAAGGCACTGGAACCCGCCCCCAGCTCACCGGTGGCTGGCCAGTCACTCTGTGGTCCGGCGTCGCGCGGGTCGCGCGGCCTGTGGTCGCCACGCACCGGAAATGTGACGCAGGTCACCGACGGCGGAGGGCATAATCTCATACCAATCTAGTTCATTGATTCTGCTCGACGCCTCCAAGGCGCGGTTTCCGGACAGGGGCGATCCGCATCGCCCCAGGAGGGTCTCCGATGCGCAGAAATCCGCCACATCTCCTCGTCCCGATCGTCTCCCTGGTGACCGCGGGTTTCCTCACCGGGAGCCTCCCTGCGAACGCTCAGACCGTAAGGCTCCCCTCACGCTTCGTCCCCGGTGACGTGGCGATCACCGCAGCCGCCATGTATCAGGTGGCGCCGTTCCTGAGCCAGGGCGGCAGCGCCGTGCTTGCGGTGTGGGCGGACAACCGGGCCAACAGCACGGGTGGCTACGAAGGGGAGACGTCGTGGGACATCTACGGGATGCGGCTGGACGGCGCCGGCAATCCGCTGGAGGCGGTTCCGTTCGCCGTCACGGCGGGGAGGGCCTCGCAACATAATCCGCGGGCGGCCTGGAACGGCACGAACTGGCTCGTGGTGTACGAGAGCAACGACATCAGCGGCACCGGCAGCTTCCGTCAGGATTCTCTCGAGGCCGTGCGCGTGGCACCCGACGGCCACGTCCTGGATGCGAAGCCGATCAAGATCTTCAACATGACCCCGGTCGGAGGCACTTGGGCGGTTGCCTCCGACGGCTCTCAGTGGGTCGTCGTCAACCAGGGGACCTCGTCGACCGGTGACCTGGTCGCGGCGCGGATCTCCTCGGCCGGCGTTCTCCAGGACCCCGGCCCTCGCAGCCTGGTCCCGGGCACCTACTACCTGCGCGGCGGCCTGCATCTCGCCTTCGCAGGCGGCGTCTTCTTGCTGGCCTACGAAGAGTCGATGACCGGTCACGACCCGACGAACGTCATCCGGTTCAACTCCTCGCTCACACTCCTCGACGCCGCCCCGTACAGCCTCGCCGGAGCTCCGCTCGGCAGGCTCGTCTCGAACGGCGCCAGCTTCTACGCCGTCTGGAACGAGCAGCTCCCCGACTACACGATGTCCGTGAAGGGAAGCCGCATCGGAACGAACGGTCAGAAGCTTGACGGCGGCGGTGTCAACATCTCCGGCCCGAACGGGCCGTCGGGCTACGCGGTGACGAGCGTCGCCTGGGACGGAACGACCTGGAAGGTCACCTGGGGCGCTGTCGACGGAACGCGGCTCGCGCGCGTGAACGCCGCCGGCCAGGTGCTCGATCCCGGCGGTGTGCTCGTCGCCGGCGCCTCGACCGGCCTGTCGGCGAGCGCCGGCAACGGCACCGTACAGCTGGTGCGGTCCGAGTTCGTGACTAACGACAGCGACTATGACGTGTTCACCGGCCACATCGACTCCGCCAACGTCGCGGGCCCGGAACGGACGCTGTCCATCGGAGCGCCGTCGCAGTCCAGGCCCGAGGTCGCGACGAGCGGCAGCGGATACATGATGGTCTACCGGAGCAGCACCGCGGCCGGGAACCGCGTCCTCGCCCAGCCTCTCGATGCGACGGGCAATCCGCGGACGGCGGAACCGGTCGAACTGGACTCCGCAAACGGTATCAACTACCCCGGTTATCCCGCGGTGGCATGGAACGGATCGGTCTACATGGCGGCCTGGAACAACGGGAGCGGCGTCGTCGTGCGACGGGTCCGCCAGGACGGGACGCTCGTCGATCCGACGCCGATTCTCGTCATGGTGGGATTCGGTCCGGTCGACATCGCGGCGCTGGGCGGCGATTTCCTGGTCGCGGGCCTGCGTTGCGGCATCAACTGCCAGTACGTGTTTCCGATCGCCGCGCGCGTGAGGGGCGGGGACGGCGTCGTGCTCGACGCGGCGCCCCTCCAGTTCAACGGGATCTTCTCCAGCAACGTGCGGCTCGCGGCCCTCGGCGGGCGCTGGCTGCTCGTCTGGCAGTCCAATGCGAGCCACGACAACTGCAGCGCTTACACCAACGGCGCGTTCGTCGACGCGGCGGGCGGCCAGGCACCCGAATTCACCATCCACGGGCCCTACTCGAGCTGCGGCGGCAACGGCATCTTCACCATCGGCCTGGCGGCGAGCAACAATGTCGCGCTGATGGTCCAGTCGCAGGAGCTCACCTCCGGTGTCGAGAACGACCTGCTCGGCCGCCTGATCGACCCCGACGGCACCGTGCATCCGTATTTCAACCTGACGCCGTGGAGCGACGACCAGTACCGGCCGCGCATCGCGTGGGACGGGTCGTACTTCGTCGTCGTGTGGCAGGACCAGCGGACGGCGCTCGGCATCGGTCCGTGGAGGCTCGAGGAGTTCGATGCGCGCAGCGACCTCATGGGGATGCGCATCACCGAGGGCGGCGCGATCCTCGACCCGCAGGGGTTCGTGCTCTCCAACAGCCCCGTCGGCGAGGCGTACCCGAACGTCGTCGCAGCGAACGGGGTGACTTTGTTCGCGGCATCACTCGTCCGCAACAACGCACCGTTCGCGAACTACCGCGTCGGCTACGAGCTCCTCGGTGCAGGGGGCAACCCGTGGCCGTCACCTTCGGCCTCCGCCGCGCCGTCCGACGGCGATGTCCCGCTCTCGGTGTCGTTCAGCTCCGCTGGAACGTTCGACCCCGGCGGCGCCATCGCGGCCTATCTGTGGGATTTCGGCGACGGTTCGACCTCAACCGCCACGAACCCGGTGCACCTCTACTCCGTCCCGGGCCCCTTCGTTGCGACACTCACGGCGACCGACACGGCGGGTGCCTCCGCCGTGCAGGAAGTGCTCGTGAAGCCCACGGCTCCGAACCTCGCGCCGATCGCCGTCGCGACGTCGGACATCAACCACGGGCCGGCGCCGCTCGACGTGAGGTTCTACGCGTCCGGGTCGTACGACCCGGACGGTTTCATCGGCAACATCCGCTGGGAGTTCAGCGATGGCAGCGGCGGGACCTGGGGCTCGCCCGCCTTTAACACCTTCTACAAGCCGGGCACGTGGCAGGTGACGTTGACGGTCGGCGACGCGCGCGGCGCCACGGGAACGGCGACGCTCTCCATCACCGTCGGCCCTCCGCTCCTCCCGGCCGCGCCAAGCAACCTCTTTGCGATCGCGTTCAGCCCCGACTGGATCAACATGACCTGGACGGACAATTCCAACAGCGAGGACGGATTCAAGGTCGAGCGCTGCCCGGGGACCGGCACGTTCTGTGCCGGTTCTCCCGGGTCGTGGTCCCAGATTGCGCAGGTCGGTCCCAACATCAACTACTACGGCGACACCGGCCTTCCCCCGACGACGACCTATAGCTACCGCGTGCGCGCGTTCAACGTGACCGGCGACTCGCCCTACTCCAACATCTCGACGGCGACGACCCAGACCTACCCACCGGTCGCGAGCAACGTCCCCTCGGTGCTCAACGGCCCGGCGCCGCTCGCCGTGACCTTCGACGGACGTGGATCGCACGACCCCGACGGCACGATCGTGTCTTGGAACTGGGCTTTCGGTGACGGCGCGACGGCCACCGGTTCGCTCGTGAGCCACACGTACACCACGACCGGCTGGGTCTACCCGTCGCTCACCGTGACGGACAACGCCGGCGCGACCAACACCGCCTACGCCTCGATCAACGTCAAGGACGGGAGCTACCGCTCGCCCGTGACGGGGGACGCCGGCACGACCTTCGGCCAGATCGTCTCGGGCTCGTACTTCGACACGCAGACTCAGAACAACGTCGCCGAGGTGCTGATCGAGGCCCAGACGGCGGGCACGCTCCAGACGCGCACGAGCCGGCTCGAGCACGAGTGGTCGCTCACCGTCGCCGCAGGCGGCATGCAGAGGTTCTACCTCGACGCGTGGCACACGCCGAACAGCGAGGGGGACGACTTCACCTTCGAGTACTCGCGTGACAACGTGACCTGGACGCCGATGATCACGGTGACGAAGACCTCCGACAACAGCGTGCTCCAGTCGTACACGTTCCCCGGCGACGTGACCGGCCAGCTCTGGGTTCGCGTCCGCGATCTCGATCGCACGGCCGGCCATGGCCAGATGGACAAGGTGTCCATCGACGAGATGTTCATCTCCTCGAGCCTTTCCACCGGCTACTGCGGCGAGGCGGCCGCCGGCGGCTCGAGCGCGTTGTTGACGCTGTCAACGGTCGCTGCCGGCGCCCTGCGTCTCGATTGGGGCGCCTCGTGCGTCGGGAGCGACAAAGACTACGCCGTCTACGAAGGGCCCATGGGCGACTTCACGGCGCACGTGCCGGTCGTGTGCTCGACCGGAGGGGCGACGACCGCGACGATCGCGCCCTCGGCGGGAAACATGTATTACCTCATCGTCCCCAACGACCAGGTCAATGAGGGGCGCTTCGGGACGTCGAGCTCGGGTGTCGACATCTCCGGCGGGCCGACACGCTGCTATCCGGCGGCCCTCCTCAGCGGCTGCCCGTGATCGGCTTGGCCGCCGTCGAGCCGGGGGCGGTGCTCGCCGCGCTCTCGGAATCAGGGTCAAGTGCGGCCACAGTCCGGGATGGGAGCGCGCGCTGCACGGGCGGCCCCCGCTTGCCGGGCCTTCCTTCGCCAGGCAGACGAACAGCGCCGTTCATCTCGCGTTCAGCATCCACGGAGGGAACCCATGAATAGAGCGGTTCTTGCGTCTGCGCTGGCCGTGATCGGGCTCCTCATCGCTACGGCCCCGCCCGTCCTCGCAGAAGCCCATGCCCGGGGCGATTCCGGCGGCGCAGGTTCGGCGAACCCGCAACTCGGGGGCGCGGCTGCGCCAAACCCCGGCGTCTCTACGGCGGTCTCGATAGATGACCGGGGGAGGGTCACAACGAGCATCCTCGGTCCAGTCGCATCGCGACCGTTTCACCCCTCACGCGTCATGGTCCGTTTTCACAGGGGGGCCGGCTTTCTTCCGGGTTCAGGACGCGCTCGCGCCCTGGGGCGCCCGGATCTTTACCTCGTCGAGAACCCTCCGGGGCAGTCGGTGGAAGAGGTCGTGAAGCGCTACCAGGCCGACCCGGACGTTGTTTACGCCGAGCCTGATTATGTGGTTCACACTACGGCGACGATCCCCAATGACCCGCTCTTCGCTTCGCAGTACGACATGACCAAAATCTCGTCCACGCTGGCCTGGGATACCCAGACCAACGCCGGCGATGTGGTCGTTGCCATTGTCGATACGGGCATTGATCTTACCCACCCGGATCTTCAGGGCAATCTCTACACCGATGCGAATGGGGTCCACGGTTACACCTGCATCAATGGCCCGTGCGTTCCCGGGGGTCAGGATGACTACGGTCACGGTACCCACGTGGCCGGCACCATCGGGGCGGCAACCAATAACGGAATCGGCGTGGCCGGAATCAACTGGCAGGTCAAGCTGCTCGCCATCAAGTTCCTGGACTCGGCCGGCTCCGGCAGTATCTCCGACGCCGTCACCGGGTTCGGCCAGATTCTCGCGCTCAGGAATGCGGGCGTGAACATCCGCGTCACCAACAATTCCTGGGGCGGCGGGGGCTACAGTCAGGCTCTCAAAGATGCAATGACCGCCGTCGAGAACGCGGGCATCCTCGACGTCTGCGCGGCAGGCAATGGCGGTCTGAACGCCGACGTGTCGCCCTTCTACCCTGCAGCGTTCGACAATCGCGGCCTCATCTCGGTGCTGGCGTCCGATTCCAATGACTTTGGAGCCAGCTTTACGAACTTCGGCCTGGGCAACGTCGACATCGCCGCTCCAGGAGTCACAACCTGGTCGACCGTACCCACGAGCCATTGTGCGCTGTGCGACCCGACCGGGTACAAGCAGCTCTCGGGGACGTCGATGGCAACGCCGCACGTGACAGGCGTGGTTGCGGCACTGTTGCACCGGAACCCGCTCCTCACGGCAAGTCAGGCCCGCGATGCCATCCTCGACCCGAACAGCTACGACGTGGTTACGGACACCTTGGCCCGACTCACTTCGACGGGCGGTCGCCTGAACTTCCTCAAGGCCATCAACAACACCGGGTTCCTGTCGAACCCTGCCCTCAACAACTTCCCTGCCCTGACCCTCGGGCCCGACGTGGTCATATCCGCGGGCAACCTCGTGGGTCTGTTGGGATCCAGCACCGACGCAGACAACGACCCGCTCCGCTTCGATATGGAGAGGATAGGCGATGGGAGCAGCCTCGAGATGTTCGGCGCGGTGCTGAGCACGATCTTTCCGGCCCCCGGCGCCGGCCAGCACTCGCTGGCCTTCAGCGCACCGCCTCTCGCGCGGGCCGCGACCGTCGTGTACGCGAATTCGGTGGCTGACGGCCGAGGGGGTGGCGCGGGGGGCCTCAACCTGGTGACGGTCTTGCCGGTGTCCAACCCGGCGCCGCCGCCCTCAGGCACCTTGTCGGTGTCCTCGGACAACATCCCGATAGGCGGCTCGGTCACCGTTGCTTTCCCATTGACGGTGCCCGCCGGCGGACAAGGGTTCTGGCGGTCCTCCGCCGGCGGGATCTCGACGGTGACCACGGGGGTGTCCTTGACCTGGGGTCCCTTTACCCAAGCCGGTGTGGTCCGCATGGGGGCCCAAGCCATGGACCAGCAGCTCAACACGGCGGCACGCCAGACGACCCTCGTCACGGTCGGGGGCGCCACAGCCCTGCCTCCGCTCGCCGTTGCGACGTTCGATACTCTCACCGGCCCCGCTCCGCTGTCCGTCAATATCGACCTGAGCGGTAGCACGGACCCGGACGGCACCATTCAATGGTACTTCGCCATATGCGATAACCCCGGCTCGGGTAGTGCCGTTCCCACCCCAATTGTCACCTGCACGTACACGTCGCCTGGAGCCCATTGGATGATAGCGGGGGTATTCGACAACAGCGGCAATGCGGACACCGTGACCGCCTTTGCGATGGTCACCCCCCCGGGCGCCCCCAACCAGCCGCCGAGGGTGGCGATCACTTTTCCCGCGGACGGCGCGCAAGTCGCGCAGCTCTGGAATATCGCGATGACAGGAACGGCGCTGGATGATCAGTTCGTGTCCAAGGTCGAGGTCCAAGTCGACAACGGACCGTTTGCGCTCGCTTCGGGAACGGCCGCGTGGACCTACCCCTCGGTGTCGCTGAGTCCCGGGTCACACGTTCTTTCAGGGCGCGCCACGGACAACACCGGTCTCATGACGACGACCGCGAGCACGGTGACTGCGGTCCCCGACACCGCCGCCCCCGCCATCGCGATCACGTTCCCCAGGAAGAACTTCGCCATACCCAAGGGCACTACCTTCGTGCTTGCGAGCGGCACCGCGTCCGACTCCGACGGAGTCCTCAATGTGCAGTCCCGGGTGGACCTCGGGCCGCTCACTCCATGTACCGGCACGACGAGCTGGTCCTGTGGATTCCCCCCGGTCGCCGGGATAGCGAAAGGAAGCCACGACTTCACCGTGCTGGCGACCGACAGCCTGGGGGCCAGCAGCACGGCGTCGATCACGTTCAAGAAGAGCTGGTGACCTCATCGGCTAGTGTAGTGTCTCCAAAGTTGCCTTACAGTGGGAGACCTTCTCAAGGATGTGATCGACTGACGCGGTCCAGACGAACGGCTTTGGGTTCTGGTTGTTGTGCTCGAGATACTCCTCGATGGCCTTCACCAGGACGGGCACGCCGGGGAAAGACCCGCGGCGGGTGCGCTTGGTCGTGATTTCGCGGAACCAGCGTTCCGCGAGGTCCAGCCGTGACGAGGACGTCGGGATGAAGTGCAGGTGGAAGCGCCGGCGTATTCCGGTCCACCCGGCGCATGAACCGGAGGAACTCCTGATGCCGGTGGCGCTCCATGCTCTGGCCGATGACCTTGCCGTCCAGGATGTTCAGCGCCGCGAACAGCGTGGTCGTCCCGTTGCGCTTATAGTCGTGCGTCATGGTACCCACCCGGCCCTTCCGCAGCTGCAGGCCCGGCTGCGTGCGGTCCAACGCCTGGATCTGACTCTTTTCGTCAACGCTCAGCACCAGCGCATGCTCGGGAGGGTTGAGGTACAGCCACACCACGTCCCGCAGCTTCTCCACGAACCGTTCGTCCCGGCTGAGCTTGAATGTCTCGACCCGGTGGGGTTGCAGCGCCTATGCACAGAGCCTGTGCGCCAACGTGTCGGATGAGCGGGCCCGTGTCTGGAGCCAGAACGACGGGCGCTCCCTGCCGCAATACCGTGTGAACGGTGTGGTGTCGAACATGCCCGAGTTCCGGAGCGCGTTCGGCTGCAAGGAGGGCGATGCGATGGTCCGCGAGGAGGCGTGCAGGATCTGGTGAAACAGTGAGTGGTCCTGCCCCCTACTCCTCCGCCGCCATTCGCGCGAACTGTCGCTTCATCGCGTTGACCTGCGCGAGGTAGGTGCCGACGTCGTGGTCGCCGCAGCGCTGGCCGGCGGACAGACGGAAGGCATGCGCCACGTAGGCCTCGCCCGCCATCGGTCCGCACAGGTGGATCACTGCGGCCAGGTCCTGCAGCCGCTGGCGCGTGACGCCGATGGCACGATGACGCTCGATCGCGTCCGCAACGAGTCGATCCAGGAGAGCCGAAGTCATCTCGATGGCATGGGTCGGGACGACGCGACTGTAAAGAACATTGAACCAGCACGATGCGGGGTCGAGCCACCCGCCGATCTCGACCGCCACGTGATCGTGGATGCAATAGCGCTTCGCTTCACGGAAGGTGGCATCCGTCATCTGGTACATGCCGACAGCGCTCGATGCCGGCTGGTACACCTTGAATGGATTCCGCGCCGGGCGCCAGCGCCAGTAGGTCCGCGCCAGCGGGTTCCCCGCCCCTTCGACCTGGGCGAGCGCGGCAAGAAGCTCGGGTGTGATGATGGCGGTCGAATGTTCGTTGAAGAGGGGCGCATAGCTCCGCCATGTCTCGGCGGGGGCCTTGGCGAGCGCTCCGCTGACGGGAAAGAACAGCTCGGTCGGCTTGCGGATCGCCTGATAGATCCAGTTCGCCGCGGCCCATGCAGCGAGGAGAGCGACAAGGCTCGCGAGGACCCGGACGGGAGGTGGCGCGGCCCGCCACGCCTTGATCGACCGTCGCGTCGACCGGGCCATGCGCCGTCCCGAACGTGCGAGACGCCGCGCCGTCGCCCGCCTGACACGACGTGCGCGCCTCCAGAGCGTACGGAGCCTGGAGGCGGGGGAGTGTGAGCGCGAGGCCATGAACCGATTATGCCGCGTCAGCCGGGTCGACGGTATGGGCGTCGTATCATCTACTTGAGCTCTTCAGCGGGGCGCTCAGGGGACGCGCACATCATCCATCTCGTCGAGCAGGATCTCCATCCGCTGCTCGATGTACGGCGTGCTCGGGTTGCGTGTGTAGATACGCGGGCTGGGGATGATCGCCGCGAGCCGCGCCGCTTCTTTGCGTTTGAGGTCCGCGGCAGTTCTTCCGTAGTAGTGCTGCGCGGCGGCCTCGGCGCCGTAGATACCGTCACCCCATTCGATCACGTTCAAATAGATCTCCAGGATGCGCCGTTTGCTGAGCACGTGCTCGATCATCATGGTAATCAGGGCTTCCTGCGCCTTGCGTAGGTAGTTGCGCTGCGGTGAGAGGAAGAGGTTCTTGGCGAGCTGCTGGCTGATCGTCGAGCCCCCGTGCCGGACGCGCCCCCCCCGCGCGTTCCTCTCGTAGGCATCCTGGATGGCTTCCACGTCGAACCCGTCGTGGTCGAGAAACCTCTGATCTTCGCCTGCGATGACCGCGCGCTTCAGGTGCTCCGAGATCTGCTCGTACGGCACCCAATGGTGCGCCAGGCGCGCGTTGGGATCGCTCGACCGCAGGCGTTCGAGGCCGCTCCGCATGAACGCGGTCGTGTGCGGGTCGTGATCCCGCAGCCGCCTCACTTGCCAGAAAATCCAGCCGTGGTAGCCCGCGAGCGCGAGCGTGAGCACGACGAGCAGCCGGGCCAACAAGTGGCTTCTTCGCCGCGGCCGTGCCGGAGGAGCGGGTCGGACTGCCGGATCCATGTTCCTGGCCTCCCGCGGAGAATTTAGGTGCGGTCAGGTCTATTCTGCCAGCCGAAGTCGACATCGGGTGGGCGAGTGGGGTGGAACGGGCGCTTCCGGCTCGGCTTTGCGCGGGGCCAGGCCTTGGGGAGCCGAGCACCCGGCCCACGGGCACCCTCTTGCCCGGGGCTCCTCGCGTTGCATAGACTGAGGGCTCGTCGGGTCACCGGCGCGGGCCGATCGCGCGCCATGCCGAGGCGACGGAAGGAGGCCCTCATGTCCACGACGTGTCGTTTGTCGAGCCGCTCCTCGCGCCCCGCCGCCGCAGCGGCCGCGGCAATCCTCGTGACCCTCCTCGCGCTGTCGGCCGGATGCGTGTCAACCGGCAAATACAGGGCGCTCGAGCAGGATCGTGAGGCGCTTTCCGCACGCAACAGACCCCTGCAGGACGAGGTGCTGGCCGCGAATCAGAAGAACAGCGCCCTGGTCCAGGAGAAGGCCGCCATGGCCTCGGAGATGGCGGCCGTAGAGAAGCGCCTCGCCGATCTCCAGGAGGCCCAGAAGTCCCTGGGATCCCAGCTGCAGCAGCGCGATGAGGAAGCCCGAAAGCTCAAGAGCACCTATGACGGCCTGCTGTCGAGCCTGAAGAACGAGCTGGCGGCCGGGCAGATCCAGGTGCAGCAGCTGCGCGACGGACTGAGCGTCAACGTCGCCCAGGAGATTCTGTTCGCCTCCGGTTCCGCCGCCCTCGACAAAGGCGGGAGCGAGGTCCTGCGGCGCGTCGCCGAGCAGCTCAGGCAGACGAACTACCAGATCGTGGTCACCGGCCACACCGACAACAAGCCGATCGGCCGTGGTCTCGTCGGCCGTTACCCGACCAACTGGGAGCTGGCCGGGGCGCGCGCCGCGAGCGTCGTGCGGCTGTTCGCGGAGACAGGCATCGCCACCAGCCGGCTGCTCGCGGCGTCAGTGGGCGACACCAAGCCCGTCGCCCCCAATGACACTCCCGAAGGCCGGAGCAAGAACCGCCGCATCGAGATCCGCCTGCGTCCGGTCGTCGTCGAGGAGTAGACGCCCCAGGCCTTGAACACCCGCTCGCGCGGGGCGCCGATCACCGGAGCCATCAGCGGCTCGAAGGCGGGTTGAGCGGCGGATTTCATCCGTTCTCCTCGAGGTAGGATTCTTGGTATCTTCCTGCGCGTCTTTCGAGGTGGAGCGGTACGAAGCGGAGGAGGGCCCTCTGGGTCAGATTGCGCGGTTGACGGCGGTGGCCTTCGTGATCGGCTCGATGATGGCCGCACCCGCGCCCGAGGTTGCGAGGGCGGCCACCGGCGGCGGCTCACAGTCGGCCGGCGGAGCGAAGCGGGAGCGATCCGGGCCAGGCCGGCCCGGCGGCCCGGATCTGAGGTCGAACGTGGCGCTGGTGATCGACACGGCGCAGGGGGAGACGCTCTATACGAAACATGCCGATCAGGTGGCGCCCATCGCCTCGATCACCAAGCTGATGACCGCCATGGTCGTGCTGGACGCGCAGTGCCCGCTGGACGAGGTGGTCGAGATCGACCGCGCGGACGTCGACACCCGCAAGCACACCCGGTCCCGCCTGCCGGTGGGAGCGCGCCTCGGGCGCGGGGAGCTGCTCTGGGTGGCGTTGATGGCTTCGGAGAACCGGGCGGCCTCCGCCCTGGCTCACACCTATCCGGGAGGGACCGGGGTGTGTCTCGAGGCGATGAACCGCAAGGCGCGCGAGCTGGGGATGTTTCGGACCCGCTTCACGGACGCAGCCGGCCTGTCCGGCGAGAACGTGTCCAGCGCGGAGGACCTTTCCCGGATGGTGCTGGCCGCCAGCGGGTATCCGGCGATTCGCGCGGCCACCACCTCCTCGTTCCATGCGGTGACGCTCTCCAACGGCCGCGTGCTGGAATTCCACAATTCCGATGGGCTGGTGAACAACAAGACCTGGAACATCGGGCTATCGAAGACGGGCTACATCAACGAGGCCGGGCGGTGTCTGGTGTTGCAGGCAGAGATCGCGACACGACAGGTCGTCATCGTGCTCCTCGACTCCTGGGGCAAGTACACGCGCCTCGGGGACGCCAATCGAATCCGCAAGTGGATGGAGGCCACCCTGCCTCCCCCGGGGACAGCGCAGGACGAGATCCCGCGCACCGGACCGGCCCGCGCAGGCGGAGCGCGATTCTGAGCCCAGTCGGCACCCAGGCGCCGGGAGCCCGCCGGGGGCCGCGAACGCAGCTCGTCTGACCCGCACCCTCGCCACGCTCCCTCGCGCGCTTTTCGCTTTCTCCCCTCGAACCATTTCCTTTTCAGTCACGTGGCACGTCTCTTGCCTCCAAATGAGTGTTGATCAGCAAGGTATCGCCGGAGTGATGACCAACGCCGATCGTCCGGCGGCCGGGCGGAAAAAATCTACAGCACTAGGGGCGGTGTGGAGAAGAGTACGAACTTTCTGCGCGGGTGGGTGACTCAATGGCCGTGCTGGAGAGTGCGTCAGCCTGAGGGGAGGGCTTTCATGAATATTTTGCGTTCGTCGGCGGGACTCTGGATCCCGGTCATCTTCGGTGCATTGATCTTCATCGGAATCGCCCGGCCGTCGCTGGCCTACGACCAGTATTCGGACGGCACGGCCAGTGTCAACTGCGCCGTCTGTCACGAGACGACCAGCGCGGGCGGGTTCCAATCCCGGGGTCCTCTGCACGACGCGCACACGAACAGCGCCACCAACACCTGCACCGCGTGCCACATGAAGCAGGGCGATGTCCCGTTCACCTGGCAGTCGGGCGATGCCGTCCTCAACAAGGGATGCAGCGGCTGCCACGGCTCACCGCGCCCCGACGGGACTGTCGACGGCGCAGGCCTGCGCCTGCACCACGCGAACAAGGGGGTCACGGTGTGCGCCGACTGCCACAGCGACGCGGCACCGCCGGCTGAGAGCGTGAACCCCGTTTACTATGGCAAGACAGGCGTCATCCAGACGAGCTCGTGCAACGTCGACACTTTGGAAGACTTCTGGACCGTCGGGACCGGCCCGGGGAAGGACGGCAAGGGGCTCGACAACGACGGCGACCTCCTCGTCGATGCAGCCGACGGCGACTGCGCCGTGGTGACCTGCAAGGATCTCGACGGGGACGGCTACGGCAACCCCGGCGACCCGTCCTGCCCGAAGGGATCGGCGACCGATTGCGACGATGCGCACGCCGACACCTACCCGGGCGCGGTGGAGAACTACGACCAGCGCGACAACAACTGCAACACCGAGATCGACGAGATCGAGAAGGACGGGTTCTTCACGCCGACCGACCGGACCCTTTACTCCTGGCAGGCGCAGCCACCCGCCACCCAGCTATATGACGTGCTCCGGAGCGACGGGGCCCAGTTCCCCACGACCTCGGCGAACACCGTCTGCCTGGTCGTGGCGACGCCACTCACTTCACAGGCCGACGGGGTGAACCCGACGGTGGGGAAGGCGTTCTACTACCTGGTTCGCAATACGCTGGTGGTCGACTACGGCAAAAGGACCAACGGGACTCTCAGGCTGTATACGACCTGCCCGTAGAGGCGGGTCCCGGCGGCGCGGAGATCTCCGACGAAGATGATTTGATATCATGCTCCGCCGATGAGCTGGAAACCGTTCCGCTTCCGCGGCTGGCGCACTCCGCTTCTGATCGGCGGTCCGTTCGTCGCGATCAGTCTCTTCGTGTCCGACCACGACGCCACCGCGCAGGTGAGTTGCGTCACCGCGCAGTGCCACGCGACGCTGCTGAAGGCCAGGAACGTCCATCCCGCGACGGAGTCCTGCGACACCTGTCACGAGTCTCTGGCGACACCGCATCCTCAGAAGGGCAGGAAGACGTTCAAGCTCACCGAGCAGCCGCCCGGGCTCTGCCTCAACTGCCACGAGCCGTTCGGCAAGAAGAAGAACGTTCATCCCCCCGCCAAGGAGGGGAAGTGCACGACCTGCCACAACCCTCACGCCTCGGACGAGCCCAGGCTGCTGGCGAAGCCGCTCAAGGAGGTGTGCCAGCCCTGTCATGAGGCCCAGACCGGCGCCAAGTACCCGCATGGCCCGGTCGCCGCCGGCCAATGCACCGTCTGTCACGCCCCTCACGAGTCGGACCAGCAATCCCTGCTGCTGAAGCCGGGAGAGGAGTGGATGTGCTTCAGTTGTCATCTCGACCTGCAGGAGCTGCTGAAGAAGAAGAACGTCCACCCGGCCCTCTCGGGCGGCTGCACGTCATGCCACAATCCGCACGGCACCGCGCACCCGAAGCTCCTCGCCGAGGAAGGCGCGCGGCTCTGCTTTCAGTGCCACGACTCCATCGCCGAGAAGGTCACCAGGTCGCCCGTCGTCCATGCCGCCCTCAAGGACACCAGGAGCTGTGCCGCCTGCCATTCGCCGCATGCCAGCGACAACGCCAGGCTGCTGCTGAAGCCGGAGAAGGAGACCTGCCTCGGCTGTCACGCCGGCATCCTGACCAGGGACATGACGATGTTCCACGGTCCCATCAACCAGGGACGGTGCACTCCCTGTCACGATCCCCATGGCGGCGTGAATGCGAAGCTGCTGGTGAAGGAATTCCCCCAAGGGGCCTACGTGCCGTACGCCGACACGGAGTTCGCGCTCTGTTTCGGCTGCCATAACCGGGATCTCGTCCAGTATCCCGACACCTCCTTCGCGACGAATTTCAGGGACGGCGAGCGGAACCTCCACTATCTGCACGTCAACAACAAGCAGAAGGGACGAAGCTGCGTTCTGTGCCACAACCTGCACGGCAGCCGGTCCCCGAAGCTGATCGCCGAGAGCGTGCCGTTCGGGAATTGGAGTCTGCCCCTGAAGTTCGTGAAGACCCCGACCGGAGGTTCGTGCGCGCCGGGCTGCCACAAGCAGCAGGCCTACGATCGGCAGAGCCCGGGGAAGAAGCCGGAGCCTGCGAAGCCGGCCGGCAAGGCGCGCTGACCGCGGCGTTCAGGGATAAGAAG
Source organism: Candidatus Polarisedimenticolia bacterium (assembly GCA_035762745.1). Classification (GTDB taxonomy): domain Bacteria; phylum Acidobacteriota; class Polarisedimenticolia; order Gp22-AA2; family Gp22-AA2; genus DASTNM01. The sequence continues at coordinate 525 of DASTNM010000545.1, read as the reverse complement.
CATTGTCATGGGCCACGCCATGACAGAGCAGGGTGCAGCTCCCCGAGAAGGCCCCGCCGTCGTTGAAAATCGGATGCGCGTTCCCCGCCTTCGGCAGGACGATCCGGGTGTCGAAGTTGATGAGGTGCGTGTGGGACCCGGTCCCGGTCACCCCGCCCGGGCCGGTCTCATTGACGCCGTGCGGATCGTGACAGGCGGAGCACGGAGCGCCGGCCGCCAGGTGGCCGCTGTGCCCCCCTCCCGAGGCCGTGGTCCGCAGCGTCTTCTTCATGAAGCTGGCGTCGCTCAGGATGCTGGACCTGTCATGGCACCTGTAGCAAAGCGCGTAGTTCTCGTAGCTTTCCGGCGTGCCGTCCGCCGTTTCGTCGCGCTCCTTCAGGATCGGCGCGAAGGAGGACCCGTGCGGTCCTCTCGAGCCTCCTTCGTCGTCGGCATGGCAGTCGGTGCAATAGATCATGTCCGACGGGCTCATGCCGGGCCGTAGGGACGACGGGATGCTGAGGACGTTCAGATTTTTTCCCATGG
>DASTNM010000544.1:0-5728 GCA_035762745.1 Candidatus Polarisedimenticolia bacterium | reverse complement strand
GTGCTCACCCCCATCTCCTTCCCGGCGCGCCGGCCGTGGTGCGTCACCTCGCGCCCGAACACCGCCTTGAACATTCCCCGGCTCGACTGTCCGGGGACGCCCAGAATCTTCTCCAGGGAGATGCCGTCCAGGCTGCTCACCTTGGGGAGCGGCGGCCGTCCGGAGAGGTCGGGAGGTGTCGCGGCCGCGGCGCGAATCTCCCGTATCCGGTCGAGGGCGGCGCGGACCGCCCCGGCGAGCGTCGCGGCGCTGCCGCTGCCGCCGAGGTGCATGAAGAAGACGCGCGGCCTGTCGAAGAGGAAATGATTGTGCAGCGCCGTCACCTCGGCGCCGTTGTCGAGCAGGGCGCTCAGCACCGGGTTCACCTCGTCCTGGAACAGCGCCAGGTCGCCCATCATCATCGCCTGGCCGCCGGCGGTCGGTTGGAAGGCGGCCCAGGAGGTGAGCCCCATGAAGGGGGGCAGATCCCAGCCGTCGATCGTGACCGCCACGTCGGTGCGCGGGAAGGTGACCTTGTAGACCCCTTCCACCTCGTTCCAGGTGCCGCGGGCGCCGGTGATCCGATCGATCGAGGCGCCGTCGAGGCCCGTGACGGGGGGCGGCGTCGGAGTGGCGGCCGATGCCGGCACGGCGTCCGGGAGAGCCGCTCCAACGCCGTGGCCGCCCGCCATCGAGGTGGCGACGCAGACGATCAGGATGAACGCAATCCGGTTTCTCATCTCGGCCTCCGTGCGAGGACCTGCGTGTAGACGGCGATCGTCTCCTCGGCCAGCCGGCGCGCGGTGAAACGCCCGGCCACGTCGCGGCTGCCCTGCCGTCCCATGGCGCGCGCCCGCTCCGGGTCATCGAGCAGGGCGAGGATCGCCTGCGCCAGCCGCGGTGGATCGTGCGGTGGCACGATCAGACCGGTCTCGCCGGGTCGCAGGATCTCGCTCGCTCCACCGATGTCGGTGGCGACGGCCGGGACTCCGCAGGCCAGCGCCTCCTTCAGGACGGCGGACGAGGCGTCGCAGTCGACCGAGGGAAGGACCGAAATCGTCAAGGCCGCCGTGATCTCGGGGACGTCGTCGCGGAAGCCGAGGAAGCGGACCCGGTCGGCGATTCCAAGGGCGGCGGCCAGGGCGCGCAGGGCGGGCTCCGCGGTCCCCGTCCCGACCAGGACGAAGCGGGTATCGGCCCGCCTGCTGAGGACCTCGGCCGCGGCGCGCAGGAAGTCGTCCTGGCCCTTGTCCGGCACCAGCCGACCGACGACACCGACGAGGGGAGTCGCGGTCTGAAGCCCCAGCTCGGCGCGCAGGCGGCCTCCGTCCACGCCGGGGTGAAAGCGATCGGTCCTGTAGGCGGAGTGGACGACCGACAACCGCTCGGGACGCAGAACGCCGGCGCGCAGCAGCGGCTCGTAGCGCTGGCGCACCGTGCCGCTCGCCAGGATCAGGTGATCGATCCGGCGGTAGAGCCAGCGATTGGCGGCGTGACCGCGCACTCTCTTGGTGTTGTGACGCGTGAACACCAGGGGCGGAGGGGACCCTGAAATCGCCCGGGCCAGGACGCAGGTCCAGAGATCCTGGGAACCGTGCGCGTCGACCAGGTCGTAGCGCTCGCGCCGGAGATGGCGTGCAAGCCGCGCCACGTCGTGAACGGCCGCGGCGACGTGCTTCGGCTTGCGGAACGCCAGCGCCTCGAAGGTCGAAAGCCCCGCGGCGCGCGCCCGCTCCGCGAGGCTCGAGCCTGCCGGAGCGGCGATCACCACCTCGTGACCCAGGTCGGCGATCGCCCGCGACGTCATCAAGATACGCGCCGGCTGGCCGCCCCAGCCGTGATGAAAGTTGGTCTGCAGGATCTTCACGGGATCGCCGTGCTGACGCGGAAGATCATCGCCTCGCTCACGCCCGTCGTGACAGTGTCAGGACGCGGCGGCGCGCACCACGAGGACGGTGACGTTGTCGTCCCCGCCGCGCTGGTTGGCCAGGTCGACCAGCGCCCGGCAGGCCGCCTCGGGATCGTCGGCGTGGGGCCGCATCGCCGCCAGGATGTCGTCGTCCTCGGCCATCGTGGTGAGCCCATCGGAGCAGAGAAGCAGACAATCACCGATCTTGAGATCCTGCTCCACCAGGTCGACCTCGACCTCCTCCTGACTGCCGACGGCGCGGGTCAGGATGTTCCGCGCCGGGTGCCGGCGTGCCTCGCTCGGGCTCAACGTGCCGGCCCGCACCTGCTCGTTGACGAAGGTGTGGTCGCTGGTGAGCTGGCGGATCGCCCCGCCGCGCACCAGATAGGCGCGGCTGTCGCCCACCGACCCGATGACGGCGCGCGACCCGTGGACGTAGGCGAGGACGACGGTGGTGCCCATGCCGCGCTGGTCGCGGTTCTTTCGCACCGAGCGGACGATCTCCTGGTTGGCCAGGCGCACGGCGTTCAGAACCCGGCGCGCCGGCACCGTCAGCGCCGCCTCCTCCTCGCGCGGTGAGCGGAAGGAGGCCGGGATGGTGGGCTCTTTGCGCGGGTCGGTGCCCGAGATATGCCTCTCGATCGACTCGACGGCCAGACGCGAAGCGACCTCGCCCGCCGCGTGTCCGCCCATGCCGTCGGCGACGATGAACAGGCTGTGCTCTGGAGCCAGGATGAAGGAGTCCTCGTTCGAGGCGCGCTTCCGACCCACGTCGGAAAGGCCGGCGCCGTGAAGCCGCAGGGCGCCTTTGCGTTCCTTAGACACGCGTCGTCTCCCCCTGCGCCCGGCTGCGGTCGCGTTTCGGCGCGGACAGCTCCTCGAGCTTGCTCAGCGCCGCCTGGTTGTTCGGCTCGCGCGCCAGGCACGCGTGCAGCTCCTCGATCGCCTCCCGCTCCTGTCCCGCGTGGGCCAGGGCGAAGGCCAGGTTCAGGCGCGCCACGGGATACTCGCTGTTGGCCTCGAGGGCCCGGCGGAACGCGGCGATCGCCTCGTCCCAGCGCTCCAGCTCGCCGCAGGCCACCCCGAGGTAGTTGTGCACGTCGGCGAAGTTGGGGTTGAACTGGATCGACTGGCGAAAGTCATCCACCGCCTGCTCGAATTGCTCCTCCTTGAGGAACCGGAGACCACGACGGTAGTGGAAGGCGAAGTTCTCGGGACGCCTCTGGAAGGTCTCCCGCATCCATTCCTCCGCACCCGTCACGTCACCGTGATCGAGCGCCTCGGCCGCCTTCCGGTAGGGATCCTCGATGGCGCGGATCGAGAGGTCGCGCGCCGCCGCGAACTGGGCGATCGCCTCCTCCTTCTCTGCGTTCTGCAGCAACAGGAAGGCGAGCTGAACACGGGCCTCCAGATACTCCGGATGGATCGCCAGGGCGCGTCGGTAGGACTCCATCGCTTCGAGCCGCAGGTCGAAGCGCGCGTAGAGGGCCCCCATGCGGAAGTGGATGTCGGGATAGTCGGGGGTCAGCTCCAGCGCCTGGCGGTACTCCTCCACGGCCTTGACCATCTCGCGCGCCTCCTCGAACTTCTCGGCGGCGGAGATGTGGGTCTGCGTCAGGTAGTAGAGCGCCATGCGCCGGTCCGGCTCGGAGGTGTCGGGCGCCTGCAGCGTCCGCTCCAGGTACTCGATCGCCTGCTTCGACTCACCGCGATAATAATGGTAGATCCCCGATTTCAGCTGATAGTTGCCGAGCAGGTTGCGGATCGATCGGAGCAGGCGCATCAGTGGGCCTTCTTCCCCATCTTCTTGGGCGGCTGGGTGCGGGCCACGAAGAGGTTGCGCGCCTGGCGGCGCAGCAGCTCCGGGATGTTCTTGTCGCCCATCACGATCTTGAGGTCGCGCGTCCCCAGGCGCGGCAGGAACTGCACCGAGACCCCGGTCGGGGTCTTCGGATTGCGCACCAGGGCGTGGGCCACCGTGTAGGTCTTGGTCCAGTCGCGGTGGGAGGCGATCACACGCAGGATATCCTCGCTGACATTGCGCATGTTCGCGAAGGAGGTGATCTCGCTGTCCGACAACTTGGGGCTCTTGAGGACCTGCTGGGCCACCAGCCGGGCGGTGTCGCGGATGAGGATGGCGCGCTCCTCGGCGTTCCCCTTCATCGCGAGCTGCACGCGCTCGGCGACGTTCAGCTTCATGATTCTCTGGAAGGCCGGTGTGCGGCGCAGCTCCTCCTCGTACTTCTGCTCCTCCTCCGGCGAGAGCGGTGGCGGCGTCTCGGCCTCGGCGGCCGCCTCGTCCGGGACGACGTCCGGCGGCGGGGCGTCACCCGGCGTGGGGAGGGCCTCGGTGGCCGGCCCCGCGGCCGCGGCGGGCGCCCGGCGCACCTGGAGCGTTTCCTTGCCGACGAAATCGCGCTCCAGCTCGAGGAGGCGGCGGCGGTTGTCGGGGTGGAGGTTCGGATTCGAGCGCAGCAGGGAGAGGAGGCGCGGGTTGCCGATGATCCGCACCTCGTTGGTGACGATCAGGTTGAGCGTCTCGGTCGGCGCCTCGGCGGCCAGGGTCTCGAGCGTGGCGTCCGGGATGGCCGGGTGGGCGATCACCGCCTCGAGCGCCGCGCCGTCCATCCGGCCCGAGCGCGCGAAGTGATCGATCACGACCGGGTCGCAGCCGGGATCCGCGAAGATCGGCACGAGTGTCTCGAGGGGCACGGCGACAAGGCTCTCGGCCGCCGCCTGGGCCACGGCCTGGGCGGCGTCCGCGAGGAGCCGCACCTGCACGAAAAGGAGCTCCTGGAGCGGCAGAGGCAGCGCTCCGCGGGCGGCGGCCAGCCTGAGCGACTCCGGCGAGGAGTCGGCCAGGATCCGATCGGCCAGCGAGTGGCGCGTGGCGGCCGCCGTGACGGCGGGCTCAGAATCGGGCATCGCGCCCCCCTCCCGCGGGCGGGCAGATCTGACGGAAGTCGTCGCTGCGAATCGTGTAGCCGAGGACGCGCGCGCCGGGATCACCGAGCGGCGGGCAGCCCGCGCCGTTGATCGTCAGACGGAGCGCCGCGGCGTCGGCCGCGCTCACCCGGATCTCCCCGACGCAGCGCGCCGTGACCCGCTCGCCGGAGGACAGGACGCGGTTGACCACCTCGCGCGAGTCGCAGAAGATCTGCGCCCAGGTCCGCTCGTCCGCCTCTATCTTAAGCTCCATGGCACCGCTGGCGGGCGCCTGCGCCTCGGGCGCAGGCTCGTCGCCGGGGTCCGGCGGGTCGAAGCCTGGTGCATGGATGGGAGAGCGCAGCGTCCGCGGTCGGGCGATCGCGGCCGGGGGAGGATCTCCGACGGAGGCGATGATCGTCGGAGCCGTCTCCTGGGACAGCCGGTCGAGGTCGGCGCCGGGACCGTCCGGCTCATGAGGCTGCGGTGCGGCGATCTCACTTCCTGGGGTCGCGCCTGCGACTCCGCCGTCCGGCACCGTCGCGGTCGCCTGAGAGGCCGGCGCCGGTGCGCGGCCAAAGAGCATTCCGAGGATCAGGAACAGGACCCCCGCTCCCACGACCAGCGCACCGACGCCCACGAGGCCGCGCGATCGAGACGGGACGTTCTGCGCCTCCTCGATCCCGAGCACGGCTCCCTGAGGGAGGGTCGGCGCGAGTGCCGGTGCCGGCTTCGGTGCCGCGGCGAACGGCTCCGTCGCCGTCACAACGGCGCGTTCGGGAGCGGGTCGAGCGGGAGCACCGGGCGGAGGGCCGGGAGCGAATGTGATCGCGGGGCGCCCGGCGGCACCCGGAACCTCCTCCTGACGCTCGACCGGTCCCGAGGCGCGGCGGCGCGGTGCTTCGCTCGGCCGAT
>DASTNM010000543.1:0-2005 GCA_035762745.1 Candidatus Polarisedimenticolia bacterium | reverse complement strand
GCAGTCGAATCTTTGAGGAGGGCACGTGCAGACTCAGGCAGGTTCAGGAGCAGCACCGGTGGTGTGTCTATGCTGCGACGTTCCACGCCACCTCGGGCAGCCCGAAGCTGTCCATCTTTCCGGACACTATCATTTTTAATAGTTGGAGGCGGGCCCCCGCCACTCTCAATTACGAAAGCTCGGGCAGCTCAGGCGGCCAGCCGCCAGATGCCCGCATCGGCCACCATGCCCTTTTGGTGAGACCAGGCCTGCATCTTTTCTAGTTCTTCGCCTGTCCACCCGCGGCACTCAATAAAGATGCTGGCTGTGGCACCTACGAGGTTAGTGTCACCGCCGTCACCTTCGCTCCGTTCTTCAGGCCACCTGTTTCGGGGGGAACGGCGCAGTACTTCTCGGCGTGGCTGATTGATAGCGGAACCCGCTGAAGCGCTTGGACACCAGGTCTTCCAGAGCGTGACCCTAAGGGCTCGGCTCCTGGAGGATCTCGGTGGGAGGCGGGCCGGCGGGGGGTTTCGGCTTGGGGGCCGGTGTGGGCGGCGCCGTGACGCCGAGGCGCGGGGGCGGGGGCTTGATCTTCCCGGAGGGGTTCTTGAGCTCGGGGTGGAGCGAGTAGTAGTAGTCGATGACCCACTTGGGGACGTAGGCCTGGTCGTTCTCGTTCGGCCCGTTGACGATCTTGGTCTCGAAGATGCCGTCGCCGTCGGTGTCCATGATGCTTTCCTCGAACGGGGGCTTGCCGTCGGTGTCGATCTGCACGCCGAAGACCCGCCCCTCGATCTCGTAAGTCATGAAGAAGGTGCCGTCCATCTTGCGGTACCCCTTCAGCACCGTCTCCTTGCCCGGGATGAGCGGGGTGCGGTCGGAGACCCGGATCGCCTCCTTGGCGGCGGTGATGATGTTGGGGAATTTCCAGCCCCGGGGATTGACCGTGATCTTGGCCCAGGCGGCGGGGGCGGCCGCCAGCAGAAGGACCAGCCCGAGGAGGAGCGAGCGGGACGACGGGCCAGCCAGGGCCCGGAGGCGCGCGGGGTGGGCGGACGGCTTCATCGGCCCATCATTATAAAGGAGACCGGCGCCTCTTCCCAGGGGACGTGTCGCGGCCGCTCCGGTCAGGCCTCGACCAGGATCTCCTGGCCTTGCACCCTGACCTTGTAGCAGGCGAGGCTCAGGGCCGGGTTCGTGAGGCAGCGTCCCGTGGCGACCTCGTACTGGAAGCGGTGCCAGGGGCAGGTGACCACCCCCTCGGCCAGGCTCCCCTCGCCGAGCGGGCCGCCGCGGTGGGGGCAGGTGTTGGCGGTGGCGTAGAGGGTGCCGCCGTGGTTGTAGAGCGCGACCGGGGTTCCCTTGAGGTCGACCGTCCTGGCCGTCCCCACCGGCACCTCGGAGAGTGTGGCGACCTTCGTGTACTCCCCCATCGTCGGTCCTCCCTGCTATTCCAGCGATCCGTCCGGGTCGCTGTTGGCGAGAATCGTCTTGTAGTACGGCAGCAGCTTCTCGTTGTAGACGGCGAGCAGCTTCTCCAGCAGGTCGCGCGGTTCGCGACTGTAGAGAACCTGCGCCCCGGTCTCCTTCCGGATCAGGTCGACGATGACCTCCATGCGGTCGGCGATCCCGCCCGTCCCCTGCAGGACCCCGATCATCTTCCCCTCGTCGTAGGCGATGGCGAACTCCCCCAGCGTCCCGGAGCGCCCGCCCATGAAGATCACCAGGTCGCAGGAGCGGATGTTCTCGATCTCCCGGCCCATCAGCCCGCTGCCGGTGTAGATCATCGCGTCGTACCCCTCGTACGGCGAGTGGTACTTCATCGCGTGCTCCTCGAAATTGAGGGCCGGCGAAATGCCGATGACGATGCCGTTGGCCGCCTTCGCCCCCTTGACCGCCTCGTGCGGAAGGCCCGGGCAGGCTCCGGTGACCAGGACGCAGCCGCGCAGCGCGATCGCGCGCCCCATCTCGAACGCCTTCTCCAGCACGTCCCGGCCGAGATTCCCCCCGGCCGATCCCATGA
>DASTNM010000542.1:0-9632 GCA_035762745.1 Candidatus Polarisedimenticolia bacterium | reverse complement strand
GATCGGCCGCACAGGCCACGAGAATCAACAGCAGCGACGGCGCGACGGCCTGGAAGAGCGGCGGGCGGGTGAGGGAGGGCGCGGGGGCGCTGCGAAGCATACCGCGAGATCGTACCACAGGCCCCGCGGCGGGCCCGGCGCACGAACGTCAGACTTTGATGACGTTGGCGGCCTGCAGGCCCTTCGGGCCCTGCGCGGTCTCGAACTCGACCGCCTGCCCCTCCTCGAGCGTCTTGTAGCCGTCCCCCTGGATGGCGGAGAAGTGGACGAAGATGTCGGTCCCGTCCTCCTGCTGGATGAATCCATACCCCTTGCTGTTATTGAACCACTTCACCTTTCCCTTGGACACCGGGGAATACCCTCCTTTCCGGCGTGAGCCGGGGCAAAAAAAATCCACAAAAGCGTCGGCTCTTGTGGATGTCGGCTCGGTCAGCGCGATACGAAGTCCCTGAAGAACGCCCGAATCACGCGCGGAATAGTATGACCGGGTGACGCGCTTGTCAACTAGATTTTCGGCCTGGAGTGGGCTCCGGGAGAGGCTTCGAGCAGGTTGCGCTTGCGCTCCCGCAGGGCCTGCATCTCGCTCGCCACCTGGCGGAGCAGCACGAGCGCCCCCTCGCGGTTCCCCGACTCGAACTCGCGGCCGATCAGGCGGATCTGCCCCTCGATCCCCTGCAGGCCGCGGAGATCCTCCTCCACCGCATCGCGCAGCGCCCGCGTGGCGGTGTTGAACGCCTCCTCCATCTCCTTGAAATTATCGTGCTTGCGCAGCATGATCGTCGCGCCCCAGCGGCCGACCTCGATCTCCTTCAGGCCCCGCGTGACGCGGTAGACGACCCCGGCGGTCTTGTGGGTCTCCAGGATCTGGATGAAGAAGATCGCCCCCACGAAGATGATCCCGGCGACGACGAGATACAGCACCGAGCGCGCGTCGCCGGACTCCGCACCGTGCGCCAGAAGCGGCGCCCGCAGCGCCAGGGCGCGGGCATTCTCCAGGCTCAGGAGATGAAAGAGCGCCGCGGCGAAGGCGAGGAGAAACGCCATGCCGAGAACGGCGACGAGGGCCGAGCGGACCTGGTACGAGGCGTCGACGAGGTAGGTCCGCCGCCGGCCGCCGAACAGGCCGAAGAGACGCCCCAGCGGGCCCGACGGGGGGGCGGAGAGATGATCCTGGCCTGACATCAGGGTGTGTGGACGGCTCGCGGGGACTTCGCCCGGACGCGGGTTCATGACTTCTCCGCCGGCGGAAGGAATCTCCGCTCCTCGGCCGCAATATAGGGCAGAGATCGCACCGTGTCAAACAACCCCTGTGGCCCTAACGACATGCGGAGGGCGGCCGGGGGCCGGCGGACTACCCCGTGGGCGGCGATCTCTGCTACAGTCCCGCTCCGGCCCCGTCATTGAGGAGGATGAGATGAAGTCACTGGTGGTCCTGCTGCTCCTCGCCCCGGCTCTCGTGTCGCTGATCTCTCCGTTGCCCGCCGCCGAAGGGCCGGCGAAGGACGAGAAGGAGATCCGCGAGCGTCTCAAGGCCTACGCCGAGGTGCGGCTGCGGGCCGACCTCTCCGGCCTGAGCGCGCGCGAGCGCGACGCGCTGGCGAAGATCGTGGCCGCCGTCAACGCCGTCGACGCGATCTACTGGAAGCAGATGGGGCGGCAGTCTCTCGAGGCGCGCCAGGCGTTCGCCGGCGCCACCGACCCCGTCGACCTCCTCTACCAGAGGTTCATCGCCATCAACTACGGGCCGTTCGACATCCGCAAGGACATGGAGCGCTTCATCCGCGTCGGCACGGACGGGGGGCCGCGCCTGCCCGGCGCCGGCTTCTACCCCGAGGAGATGACCAAGGAGGAGTTCGAGGCGCGGCTCAAGGCGCATCCCGAGCTGCGCGACGAGTTCGAGCGGCTCAACACCCTGATCCGCCGCGTCGACGGAACGCTCGTGGCGATCCCCTACGAGAAGGTGTACCTCGACGATCTGAGCGTCGCCTCCCGGGCGCTCTCGGAGGCGGCCGCCTCGGTCGACAGCCCGAGCCTGCGCCGTTACCTGTCGCTGCGCGCCGAGGCGCTGATCAAGGGGGATTTCTACGCCTCCGACCTCGCCTGGCTCGACGTCAAGGACAACCTCCTGGACGTGGTGATCGGCCCGATCGAGACCTACGACGACGCGCTTCTGGGTCTGCGCGCCTCCTACGAGGGAGCGGCGATGATCAAGGACGCGAAGGAGAGCCGCGCCCTGGACGTCTACAAGCGCGAGCTCGACGGCCTGTCGCGGGCGCTGCCGGTCGAGGAGCGCTTCAGGAAGGCGAGTGCCGGAAGCGGCAACGTCCTCGAGGTGGTCAACATCGTGCGCTTCTCCGGCGACTTCAACGCCGGCATCAAGACGGTGGCGGCCTCGCTGCCGAACGACGAGCGGGTGATCCAGGAAAAGGGAGCGAAGAAGCAGATCTACAAGAACGTCCTGGAGGCCAAGTTCGAGACGATCCTGACCCCGATCGCCGCGCTGTTCCTGCCGAAGAAGGACCTGGCGCTCGTGACGCGCGAGGCGTTCGTCACCAACGTGCTGCTGCACGAATTGTCCCATACGCTCGGCGTCGACTACGTCGCCGGGAGCAAGGAGCTCACGGTGCGCAAGGCGCTCAAGGAGCGCTACTCGGCGATCGAGGAGTCCAAGGCCGACGTGGTCGGCCTCTACAACCTCCAGTACCTGCATCGGCGCGAGATCTTCAACGACGACGAGGTGGCCGAGAACTACGCCACCTACCTCGCCGGCATCTTCCGCGCCATCCGCTTCGGCGCCGAGGAGGCGCACGGGCAGGGGACCGCGGTGCAGCTCAACTTCCTGATGAAGGAGGGCGGGATCGACTACGACGCGAAGAAGGGGGAGTTCTCGATCCACCCGCGCAAGTTCGAGCCGGCCCTGACCAAGCTGGCGAAGGAGCTCCTGGAGATCGAGGGGACGGGGGACTACGCGCGCGCCGGCGCCCTGCTCGAGACCTACGGCAGGCTCGACGCCTCCACGCGCGAGGCGCTCAAGAGGACCGAGGCGGTCCCCGTCGACGTGGTCTTCACCTACCCGATGTGAGCCGCGGCGCCGCCGGCTCTCCGCGGGGCGGCGCGCCTCAGTGCAGCAGCTTCTTGCGCGCCTCGGCCAGCCGCTTCTCGAGCTGCTCCTTGCGCGTCATCAGCGCCGAGACGTCGGCCGTCGTGTCGAGCCCCGTCATCCCCGCAGAGCGCCCCGCCTGGTTGATCTGCTCGTTCACGCCCGCGATCTCCTTCTCCAGATCGCGGACCTCCTGCTCCGCCCCGTTGACCACGGTGGGGAAGAGCGCCACCTGCCCCGTGCGGACGTAATTGACCCCGATCCAGACACACAGAACGACGATCAGCAGCAGGATCAACTTCTTCATCGAGCCCTCCCTCGGCCGAAGGCGGTGCGCGGCTCTTGGCGGAAGCGTGTGGGAATCGAACCCACCAGAGCCGGGTTCCCCCGGCTCCCAACGGATTTGAAGTCCGCGCAGGACACCAGCCCCGATGCGCTTCCGTGCCGCGGGCAAGTATAGCAGGGGCGAATGATATAGTGACGCGGCCGGGGAGGCTCTGTGGCGGCGGAGGAGAAGCGCGACAACCTGGAGGTCGACGTCCTGTTCGTCGGCGGAGGCCCCGCCGGCCTGGCGGGGGCGATTCGCCTGCGGCAGATCCTCAAGGCGCACAACGAGCGGGTGGCGCGCGAAGGGGCCGGACGGCCGCTCGAGCCGTCGATCGCCGTCATCGACAAGGGGCGTGAGATCGGATCGCACGGCATCTCCGGGGCGGTCCTCGACCCGCGGGCTCTGCGCGAGCTCTTCCCCGATTTCGAGGCGCGGGGCTGCCCGCTCGAGAGCCCGGTCACCGACGACAGCGTCTGGTTCCTCACGAAGAATCACAAGTTCCCCCTGCCGATCATCCCGCCGCCCTTGCGCAACCACGGCAACTACGTCGCCTCGCTCGGCCGGCTGGTGCGCTGGCTCGCCTCGCAGGCCGAGGCGGAGGGGATCGACCTGTTCCCCGGCTTCGCCGCGGCGTCGCCGCTCGTCGAGGGGGAGCGGCTGGTCGGGGTCCGCACCGGGGACCGCGGCCTCGATCGCGCCGGCCGGCGCAAGGCGAACTACGAGCCGGGGATCGACATCCGGGCGAAGATGACGGTGCTGGCGGAGGGGCCGCGCGGCACTCTGACCAAGGTCCTGGTCGATCGCTTTCGCCTCGATGTCGGGCGGCAGCCCCAGGTCTATGCCGTCGGGGTCAAAGAGGTCTGGCAGCGCGCGAAGGGGAGCCTGCCCCCGGGGCGCGTCATCCACACCATGGGCTTCCCGCTCGACCGCGAGACCTTCGGCGGCGCCTTCATCTATCACATGGCGGAGGACCTGCTCGACATCGGGCTGGTCGTCGGCCTCGACTACAGGAACCCGCGGCTCGATCCGCACCAGGAGTTCCAGCGACTCAAGACCCATGCGGCGATCGCCCCGATGCTGCGCGGCGCGAAGCTGCTCTCGTACGGCGCCAAGGCGATCCCCGAAGGGGGCCTCCACGCCATGCCGCGGCCGTACCTCGACGGCTGCCTGATCGCGGGGGATTCCGCCTCGATGCTGAACGGCATGCGCCTGAAGGGGATCCACACGGCGATGAAGGCGGGGATGATCGCCGCCGAGACGATCCTCGAGGCTCTGGTCGCGGGCAACACGTCGGCGGCGTACCTTGCACGCTACGAGGCGCGCTTCCGCGACTCGTGGGCCGGGCGGGAGCTGTGGCGCGTGCGCAACTTCCACGCCGGGTTCCGGCACGGGCTGGTTCCGGGGCTCCTGCACTCCGCGCTGCAGATGGCGATCGGCGGGCGGGACCTGCGCGACCCGCTGCCGTCCGGGCCGGGCCACGAGAGGCTGCGCACGCTGCGCGCGCAGTTCGGCGGCGCGCCTCCGCCCGACGAGCCGCCGAAGAACGACGGGGCCCTCACCTTCGACAAGCTGACGGACCTCTTCCATTCGGGGACGAAGCACGAGGAGGACCAGCCGGCGCACCTCCTGGTGCGCGACACGAACATCTGCGAGACGCGCTGCGCGGAGGAGTACGACAACCCGTGCCGCCACTTCTGCCCCGCGGCGGTCTACGAGATGGTCCCCAAGGAAGGGGGAGGGAAGCGGCTGCAGATCAACGCCAGCAACTGCGTGCATTGCAAGACCTGCGACATCATGGACCCGTACCAGATCATCACCTGGGTGCCGCCCGAGGGAGGCGGCGGCCCCGAGTACGTCAAGCTCTAGGCTTGGAGACGCGATGATCGAGCCTCATGTCCCACTCTACCTGGTCCTGGCGTTCCTGCTCGTCGGAGGGAACGCCTTCTTCGTGGCGGCCGAGTTCGCCTTCGTCAAGGTGCGGGCGACGCGCATCGAGGAGATGGCGACCCACGGGCTGCCGGGGTCGGCGCTGGCCCGGGAAGTGACGTCGCGCCTCGACGAGTACCTGTCGGCCTGCCAGCTCGGCATCACGCTCGTCAGCCTGGGGCTCGGATGGATCGGGGAGCAGGCCTTCGCCGGTCTGCTCGAGCCGTCCCTCGCCGGGCTCGGCCCGCTGGCCGCGCCGGCGGCGCACAGCGTCGCGCTCGTGGCCGCCTTCGCCATCATCACCGTGCTGCACATCGTGCTCGGCGAGCTGGTGCCGAAGTCGCTGGCGATCCGCAGGCCGGGGACGATCACCCGCGTCGCCGCGCTGCCCCTGACGATCTTCAGCCGCGTCTTCTACCCGGCGCTCTTCCTGCTGAACGGCAGCGCCAGCGCCGTGCTGCATCTGCTGGGGATGCGCGGCGTGGTCGAGCCGACGATGTCGGAAGCCGAGCTCAGGTTCCTGTTCGCCGAATCGATCCGCAAGGGGGTCATCACGCCGAGCGAGGCGGAGATCATGGACCGCGCCACCCGGTTCGCCGACCGCACGGCGCGCGACGTCATGGTGCCGCTCGACAAGGTGATCACCTGGTCGCTTGAGCGCAGCGTGGAGGAGAACCTCGAGCAGGCGCGGGCCGAGAAGCACACCCGCTACCCGGTTCTCGACCCGCGGCGCGACGACCTCGTCGGGGTGATCAACCTGAAGGCGCTGGCGCTCCTCAGCGAGCGGGAGGCCTCCCGCGTGCAGGAGTCGGACGTCCTCAAGGAGCTGCTGCGCGTCCCGGAGGAGCGGCGCATCGACGCCGTCCTCAAGGAGATGCGGCGTCGCCGCCTGCACATGGCGGCGGTGGTCGACCGGCAGGGGAGGGCGATCGGCATCCTGACGATGGAGGACATCATCGAGGAGATCTTCGGCGAGATCGAGGACGAGTTCGACACCGGCGGCGCCGTCGAGCCGACGCCCGGCAAGGTATGATGCACACCGCGCCCGGCGACCCCGCCGGGCCGCATCCGTCCACTCTCCTTCTCTTAATGACTGCCGCTTTGCTGCTGCCGGCCTGCGGTGGGCCACCAACCGGGCCGGCCGGTCCCGGCGCGAACGGCGCTCCGTCGACCGCGCGTCCCGCCGGACACGGGCGGGTCGTCGTCATCGGCATCGACGGCGCCGACTGGCGGGTGATCGAGCCGCTGGTGGCTCGCGGGCGGATGCCGGCCTTCAAGCGCCTGATCGCCGAGGGGACGACCGGGGTCCTGCGCTCGATGGAACCCTCCGCTTCGCCCTCCCTCTGGACCACGGTCGCGACCGGGGTCAGCCCCGAGCGGCACGGCATCCACGGCTTCGTCGTCTCGGCCGAAGGCGGGGAAGTGCCGGGCGGCGAGGGCGAGGGGGCGCCGCGGGCCGGCGGTCCCGAGATCCGTCCGGTCACCAGCACGATGCGGAAAGCGCCCGCCTTCTGGAACATCCTCTCCGGGCAGGGGCTGAAGGTGGGCGTCGTCGGCTGGCTCGTGACCTGGCCCGCCGAGCCGGTGAACGGCTACGTCGTGTCGTCCTACCTGCCGTACGTCTACAACTGGTCGACCGGCCGCCCTCTCAAGGGAACAATCGTCAGGGGGATCCCGCACCAGACCTTCCCAGAAGGGTTGATCGACGAGATCGACCCGCTCAAGGTCAGACCGTCCGACCTCGAAGACGCGACGCTGCGCCGCTTCTACGATCCGACGCGTGTCTCGCGCCTGCCGCCCAACGATCAGGAGTGCGTCGAGGGGTTCCGCTGGAGCCTGGCCTGCGACGAGACCTACCGCAGGATCGGCCTGTCGCTGTTCGAGCGCTTCCCGGTCGACCTCTTCGCCGTCTACTTCGGCGGGGTCGACGTCGCCTCGCACCGCTTCTGGAAGTTCGCCAACCCGCAGGCGCTCCACTATGGCGTCGGGGCGGAGGAGGCGGCGATCCTGGGCCGGGTGATCGAGGAGTATTACGTCTACGTCGACGGAGCCGTCGGGGAGTATCTCGCCCGGCTCGGGCCGGAGGACTCGCTCGTGGTCCTGTCGGACCACGGCTTCAAGCCGGTCCTCTTCCCCGGCCGGCCGAACACCTCCGGCCACCACCGCCTGGAGGGGATCCTGGCGCTCTGGGGCCGCGGCGTGGCGCGCGGCCGGCGCATCGAGAACGCCGGTCTGCTCGACGTGCTGCCGACCCTTCTCCGCCTGCTCGACGCGCCGATCGCCATGGAGCTCGAGGGGCACGCCCTCGGCGGCGCCCTCGACGCCCGCTTCGCCGTGGATCACCCGCCGCGCTTCGTCGACTCCTACGCCATCGCCGCGCCGCCCCGCCTGCCCGACGAGTCGGACCTCGACCGCAACGTCCTGGAGCGCCTGCGCTCTCTCGGCTACATCAACTGAAGGCACGGCGGCGCCGGGACGACGAGCCACCGACTCGCTGGGCAGGCGGTCGCCGCGCCCTGCGCGTTGACCGGGTTTTCGGGCGCGTGCTATATTACCGGGCCTTCCGCGGACGACCTGACGTGGGGCGTTAGCTCAGCTGGGAGAGCGCGAGGCTGGCAGTCTCGAGGTCGGGGGTTCGATCCCCCCACGCTCCACCACGTCGTTCTTCATTCCCCCTCGGTCTAGCGGGCGGGGCGGCTGCCGACGGCGGCGGCGCGTGGCTTCACCTTGTCGCGCTTCTTGGCCGCCCCCTCGCCGACGCGCGCCTTCTTCACCTCGCCCGGGATCGCTTCGGCGCGCGCGATGACGATCGAGGAGAGCGCGGCCTGCAGGACCTCGCCGATCTCCTTCACGAAAGTCAGCTTCAGCTGCTTGCGGATGTGCGCCGGGATGTCGACGAGGTCCTTCTCGTTCTTGGCCGGCATCAGGACGTGGGTGATGCCGGCGCGGCGCGCCGCCAGGATCTTCTCCTTGACGCCGCCGACCGGGAGGACCCTGCCGCGCAGGGTGATCTCGCCGGTCATCGCCAGGTCGTGCCGCACCGGGCGCTGCGACATCAGCGAGGCGATCGCCACCGCCATGGTGATGCCGGCCGAGGGGCCGTCCTTGGGGATGGCGCCGGCCGGGACGTGGATGTGGATGTCGACCTTCTCGAAGGCCTCCTCGTCGATCCCGAGGTCGGCGGCATGCGACTTGATGTAGGACATCGCGGCCTGGGCCGACTCCTTCATGACGTCGCCGATCTGCCCGGTGATCGCCACGCTGCCGCTTCCCTTCATCCGGGTCGCTTCGATGAACAGGATGTCGCCGCCAGACGAGGTCCAGGCGAGCCCGGTGGCCACGCCGACCTCGTCCTGGCGCTCCGCCACCTCCTGGATGTAGACGATCGGGCCGAGGAAGTCGCCCAGGTCGCGCGGCGCGACCGTGCGCGGCTTGGTCTTCCCCATCGTGATGTCCTTGGCCACCTTGCGGCAGATGGTGGCGAGCTGCTGCTCCAGCTTGCGGAGCCCGGCGTCGGAGGTGTAGCCGCGGATGATCTCTGAGAGCGCCTCGTCGGTGATGTCGAGCTGCTCCGTGGTCAGGCCGTGGGCCTCGATCTGGCGCGGGATCAGGTACTGGCGGGCGATGTCGAGCTTCTCCTCCTCGACGTAGCCGGTCAGGTGCAGGATCTCCATGCGGTCCCGCAGCGGCTCGGGGATCGTGTCGAGCCGGTTCGCCGTGGTGATGAACATCACCTTCGACAGGTCGAACTGCAGGTCGAGGTAGAGGTCCGTGAAGGTGCCGTTCTGCTCCGGGTCGAGCACCTCGAGGAGCGCGGAGGCCGGGTCGCCGCGGAAGTCCATGCCGATCTTGTCCACCTCGTCGATCATGAAGATCGGGTTCTTCGACCCGGCGCGCCGCAGGCTCTGCAGCACCTTGCCGGGCATGGCGCCGACGTAGGTGCGGCGGTGGCCGCGAATCTCGGCCTCGTCGCGCATGCCGCCGACGCTCATGCGCACGAACTTGCGCCCCAGCGCCTCGGCGATCGAGCGGCCGAGGGATGTCTTGCCGGTGCCGGGCGGCCCGTAGAAGCAGAGGATCGGCCCCTTCATGTCCTTCTTGAGCTGGCGCACCGCCAGGAACTCGAGGATGCGGTCCTTGACCTTCTCGAGATCGTAGTGGTCGCGGTCGAGGATGCGCGCCGCGTCCTTCACGTCGAGACGGTCCACCGTCTGAGTGGACCACGGCAGGCAGGCCAGCCAGTCGAGATACGTCGTGATGACGTTGTACTCGGCCGAC
>DASTNM010000541.1:0-3291 GCA_035762745.1 Candidatus Polarisedimenticolia bacterium | reverse complement strand
TCCTTCGAAGGCGATGAGGCGGCCGTCGGGGCTCCAGGCGGGCGAGAGCTCGTCGTCGACCCCCGGGAGGCTGATCATGCGCTGCAGGTTGCCGCGCACCGCGCCGTACACCAGGAGCACCCGCTCGTTCTCGCGGCGGGCGAGGAAGGCCACGCGATCACCCTCGGGCGACCAGGTGATGTCCTTCTTGCCGTTGAAGGCGCCGTACACCAGGTGCTCGTACTTGTTGGTGAAGCCGCGGGTCAGGTTGCGGAAGACCTTGCCGTCCTTGGCCGAGACGATGGCGACGTCGAGGTCCTCCCAGCGGGTGGTCATGACCGCGATCAGCTCGCCGCTGGGCGAGAGGGCGGGGGAGAACCAGACGGTGCCCTCCGGCTCGCGCTCGCGTTGCTGCTTGGTGGCGATCTCCTGCCCGTAATCGGCCGCGTCCTTCTTGTCCAGGAGCGACGGCAGGTACTTCTTCTGGAGATATTTCTTGAACTGGCGGTCGAACTCCTCGGCCTCCACTCCGAAGGCGTCCTTGATCGGCTTCTCGATGTTGCTCGTGAGCAGGCTCTTGCGGAACTCCCACAGGAAGTTGCGGATCCCCTCCGGGCCGTAGCGCTCCTCGATGAAGTCGAAGGCGGCCTGTCCGTAGCGGTAGGTCAGGAAGTTGAGGACGTTCAGCCGGTGGATCGGCGGGATGAAGCCGTTGACCACGGCGTCACGGATGATCATCCGGTCGATGTTGTCCTCGTCCTGGCCGAGGTGGCTCGCCAGGCCCTCCATGATCCAGGTCGGAGTGTTGGCCCGGAAGGCCCGTGACAGCGACTCCTGGAACAGGATGCTGAACTCGAAGACGTGCGTGAGCTCGTGGCCGATGAGGGAGTACAGCTTGTCGGGCGGCTCGTCGACCGGAATGACCATGCGGTGCTCGATCGGCTCCGCGAAGGCGCCGACGAACTCGGGGATGAAGCCGAGATCGACGTTGGTCTGCTCGAATTCGACGTGCGTCTTGTAGTAGATGAGCGGGATGCGGAACTTGATCTCGTGGTCCAGGATCTGCGACAGCCGCACGTACTGGCTCTCGGCGTAGGAGACCACCTGGTTGAGGAGCGGCTCCTCCTCGGGATAGTAGTAGACGTCGAAGTGCGGCGCCTTGTAGAAGTGCCAGTCGAGCCGCTCGTAGGAGATCTTGTTCTTGCCGAACGGGTAGGCCGGGGAGGGGAGCAGGAGCAGAAGCAGCAGGCCGGCGGCCGCGAACGCCAGACGTTTCAAGTCGGGACCTCCCGCCGGTCCGGATCTAGTCGGTGAACAGGATGCGCTGCGCCGTCCTGGCCCGGGGCTCGACGATCCCCAGGACGTCGTCCTCGAACTGCTCGAAAAGCGAAAAGAGCGCGGTCAGGCGATCGTTCCCCTGCCCGCTCAGGGTGTTCTGGCCGGTGAAATGGTCTTCGTACAGCCTCTGCCCGGTCGTGCCGCGCAGGAAGAACAGGCTCAGGTCGAGAGTGAATCCCTCCCGCTCCGCGAAGACGGTGCGCCGCACGCGCTGGCCGGTGACCGGCGAGATCGCGTCCTGCTGCACGTAGCCCGAGCGGTCGGCGACCGTGAAGCTCACCTTGCCGGAGATCACGAGATCGGCTCCGTGACTCTCGGCCAGGCGGCGCCAGAAGCCGGTGTTGGCGAGGAGATCCGCGAGCGGCTGCTCCGGCAGAGGAGGCGGCTCGACGTTCAGGATCTCGAGGTCGGTCTTCTTGCGCATCTCGCGACGCAGCAGCGACACCATCTCCTTGTCGAGGTCCACATCCGGCAGCTCCTTGTCGACCAGGAAGCGGGTCACCAGGATCTTGCGGATCCCGCTCGTGTCGACGCGCGCCGGCATCGGCACCGTGAGCGTGACGCGAAGCGGTCCGGACAGCGCCTCTCCGCAGGCGGCGGCGGCCGTGAGCGCCAGCGCCGCGACCAGGGCAGGGTGGCCGGGCACGCCTCTAAGGGCCGCCCGCCGGGGTCGGGGTCGGCGAGCCGGCCGCGCCGGTCTCCGGAAGGCTCCGGGAGAGCTGCAGGAACGACTCGTAGTTATCGCGAATCTCCCTGTTGTCGGGATCGAGACGGCGGGCCTCTTCGTACTCCTGCCGCGCGCGATCGAACTGGCCGAGGCTCTCATACGCCACGGCCAGGTTGTTGTGCAGGTGCGCGTTGTCGGGGTGCACCTTGAGAATCTTCTCCCAGCGGAAAATCGCTTCACGCCAGAGGCCCTGCTGAGCCGCCTCGACCCCGAATCGCATCTCCCCCTTGAGCGAAGGGGGTCGGCCGGCCAGCGTGGCCGCGGCGAGGATCAACAGGCCGATGAGGCGCAGGGGTCTCGATTCCATCGCCAGGCACCGCGCCCTCCGCCCGGACCGCCGGCCCGGCGCGGGCCGCGCCATCAAGGAAGGAGAAAAACGCGGCCGAGTATAGTCCAACGATGAGGCCATTTCAATTCCGCATCCGGTGCGGCCCGGCCCGGGAGCCCGCCGGAGCGCCGGGCGGCGGTTGACAGGCCGCGCGGCGCCAATAGATTATGCAGGGGCCCTGGGACATGCTCCGTCCCGCGACAAGGCCCGCCAAGACGACTGGAGACGCTCTGTGCCACGTATCACGAAGGACTGTTTCGGCACGGTCATCGCGAGCCTGAAGAAGATGAAGGAATGCCTGCGTTGCGAGGTGCAGCGCGAGTGCCAGTCGATCAACTGGGCCGCCTCCGAGCAGGAGGGCGCCCCGCTCGTGATACGCCGCCCTCATCAGCCCGACCCGGCGTGCGACGAGGCCCCCGAAGACGGGGCAGCCTGAACCGCTCTCGACTCACTTCTGGTCCGAGGAGTATCCCTTGCGGGCCGTGATCTGCGCATCCGGGCGGCGCAGCTTCAAATCGATGCTGTGCCACCCGGGGCGTCCCTTGTCGGGCGCATAGCCGATGGAGTAGCGGTGCAGGAAGGCCTCGGCGATCCGCCGGCAGGCGCTGTCGACATCCGCCGGCTCGGAGGCGATCAGATACTCGCCACCCGTCTGCTCCGAGGCGCGGCGCAGCGCCGCGAACGGCTCGTCCCCGGTCTCCGCCCCCAGAGTCACGACCTGGAGGGTGACGCCGGCGCGCAGGACGGTGTCGATCGCCTGCTCGAGAGTCGGCTCGTCGCCCGTCCGGCCGCTTCGACTCTTCGCCTCCGAGGCGCCGCGCCCGCGCGCCGGCGTCCCGCCGCCGGCGTCCGTCGCCGCCTCCGGCGCCGGTGGTGGCGGCCCCGCCGCGAGCAGCACGAGGATCACCCGGTCCCCCGG
>DASTNM010000540.1:0-4851 GCA_035762745.1 Candidatus Polarisedimenticolia bacterium | reverse complement strand
GAGCGGCCGCAGACCATCCAGGGACACGTCGAGGCCCCCGATTCGGGGGCCTTTTTTTTGGCCTTCCTAGTCCAGGCTCTTGCGAAAGCGCAGGGAGGCGAGGGCCAGGACACCGGCGCCGAAGGCGGCCAGCATGAGCGCCTCGGGCCAGAGAACCGCCAGGCCGGAGCCCTTGAGGAAGACGCCGCGGATGACGTTGGCGTAGTAGCGCAAGGGGATGGCGTAAGTGACGATCTGGATGGGGCGCGGCATGTTCTCGATCGGAAAGATGAGACCGGAGAGGTAGATCATCGGAACCATCAAGAGGAAGACCGCCGACATCATCGCCTGCTGCTGCGTGCTCACCATCGACGAGACCAGGAGGCCCAGGCCGAGCATGGTCATCAGGAACAGCGCCGTCAGCAGCGCCAGGAGAAGCAGCGAGCCGCGCAGCGGCACGCCGAAGAGGAAGACGACGAGCGTGGTGATCAGGAGCATGTCGAACATGCCGAGGACGGCGAAGGGGAAGAGCTTGGCGACGATCAGCTGCCAGGGGCGCAGCGGGGTCACGATGAGCTGCTCGAGCGTGCCGACCTCCTTCTCCCGGACCACCGCCATGGAGGGGAGGATCATGGTCACGAGCATCAGCACCAGCGCCAGGACCGCGGGGAGATAGAACCAGCGGCTCCTGAGGTCGGGGTTGTACCAGATGCGGGCGCGGAGATCGACCCGGCCGGCGGGAGCGGGTGCGGCCTCGAGGGGAGCCGTTCCGGCCAAGGGCGCGCCGTGCCGCAGGGACGCGCGGACCATCTCGGCGCCGGCGGCCGAGAGAATCCGGGAGGCGTACCCGAGACCGACGATCGCCGAGTTCGAGTCGGTGCCGTCGGCGATCACCTGCACCCGCGGCGCCCGCCCGGCGGCCACCGCCTCGCCGTAGCCGGCGTGGATCACGACGGCGATCTGGGCCTGACCCCGGATCAGCCAGGGGTCGATGTCGGTGACGCTGTCGACCGAGCCGGCGAGCTCGAAGTAGCCGGAGCCGAGGAAGCGGTCGACGAGGGCGCGGCTCGCCGGGGTGCGGTCCTGATCCGCCAGCAGCGTCGGGATGTCGGTGACGTCGTTGTTGGCGGCATAGCCGAGCGCCAACAGCTGCACCAGCGGGCCGATGATCATCGCCGGGATCATCTTGCGGTCCCGCCGGAGCTGCAGGAACTCCTTGACGATCACCGCCAGCAGCACGCGCACCTTCAACCCTCCCGGCGCACGAGGCGCGTATAGGCGATCCCCAGCACGACGACCGCGTACAGCAGCAGAAAGACCATGTCGTGCCAGTACGGCGCCAGACCCGATCCCTTCAGGATGATGCCGCGCAGGACCACCAGGAAGTAGCGGGCCGGCACCGCGTAGGTGATCCACTGCAGGGGAACCGGCATGGAGCGGATCGGGAAGATGAACCCCGAGAGGAAGATGGACGGCAGCATCGTGGTCACGGTGCCGACCTGGAAGGCCATCGCCTGGGTGTTCGAGAAACTCGACACCAGGAGGCCGAACCCGAGCGCGCCGAGCAGGTAGGCGAGCGTCGCCAGGGAGAGGTCGAGGTAAGGACCCTTCACCTCGACCCCGAACAGCAGCCGCGCCGCCACCAGGATGCTGATCGTCGCCAGGAGCGAGAACCCGAGATAAGGCAGGGTCTTGCCGAGGATCAGCTGGTCGGGGCGCAGGGAGGTGACGCGGATCTGCTCCATCGTGCCGCGCTCCTTCTCGCGCACGACCGACAGGGCGGTCGACAGAACGGCGGTCAGCATCAGGATGAAGCCGATGAGGCCGGGCACGAGGAAGCGGGTCGACTTGAGCTCGGGGTTGTAGAAGACCCGGGGCCGGTAATCGATCGCCGGGGTCCCGCCGCGGCCGGCGGCGGCCTGGACGAGGGTCACGTCGAGGTCGGCGACGAGGGAGGAGGCGTAGGCGAGGATCGTGGAGGCGGTGTTGGCGTCGCTTCCGTCGAGCAGCAGCTGGACCTTCGCCGCCCGGCCGGCGGCGAGGTCGGTCGCGTAGGACTCGGGGATCACCATGATGGCGCGCGCCACGCGGCGCTCGGCGAGCCGCGTCAGGTCGGTCCCCGGCGGCGCGTCGCCGACCAGGTCGAAGTAGGTTGAATTCACGAATGCCGCCACGAGCTCGCGGCTGGCGGCGCTGCGGCTTCTATCCTGCACCGCGAGCCGGACGTGCCTGACGTCGAAGTTGAGGGCATAGCCGTAGAGCAGGAGCATGAAGGTGGGAATGCCGAGGAGCATGATCAGGCTGAAGGGATCGCGTCTCACCTGCCGCAGCTCTTTGAGGGCGACCGCCCAGACCTTTCTCACGGCGATCCCCCGGCCAGGGCGGCCCGCGCATCCTCGGCCTCGATGTAGTGGATGAAGACGTCCTCCAGGGAAGGGACGATCCGCTCGACGCTGAGGGGGAGATTTCCGTCACCCGCCAGAAGCTCCGCGGCGCGCGCCTTCCCTTCCTCCAGGTCACGCACCACGACGTGCAGGCGGGTCCCGAAGACCGCCGCCTCGAGCACCCACTCCTGGCGTTCCAGCCGCAGCAGCGCGTCCAGGTAACGCGGGCACGAGACCTCGAGCACCGCGCGGCCGGCGAAGACCTCCTTGAGATCGGCGACCGATCCGAGCGCGACGAGCCGCCCGGCGTGCATCAGGGCGATGCGGCCGCAGTGCTCCGCCTCGTCGAGGTAGTGGGTCGTGACGATGACGGTGATCCCCTCGCCCGCCAGGTCGTCGATCAGGTTCCAGAAGTTGCGCCGCGAGACCGGATCGACGCCCCCGGTCGGCTCGTCGAGGAACAGGACGCGGGGGCGGTGCAGGACGGCGCTCGCGAGGGCCAGCCGCTGCCTCCAGCCGCCGGGGAGATCGCGCGTCAGGAGGTCCTCCTTGCCGAGAAGCCCGGCCTGGCGGACGGCCCACTCGACGCGCCCGGCGAGATCGTCCCTCGGGAGTCCGTACACGCTCCCGTAGAATCGCAGGTTCTGCCGCACGGTCAGGTCCTCGTAGAGGCTGAAGCGCTGTGTCATGTAGCCGATGCGCCGCTTGACTTCCTCGGGGTCGCGCGCCACGTCGATCCCGAGGACGCGCGCGCTGCCCGAGGTGGGAGTGAGCAGGCCGCAGAGCATCCGGATGGCGGTCGACTTGCCGGCGCCGTTGCTGCCGAGCAGGCCGAAGATCTCCCCCTCGCGCACGTCGAGGCTCAGGTCCTCGACCGCCTTGAAGCGCCCGAAGCTCTTCGAGAGACGGCGGGTCTCGACCGCCGGGGAATCGCCTGCCTGAGCGGAGGGCCCGGGGTCCAGAGTCACCTCCCGACGGCGCGGTCGAGGCTGGCGAGGGCGAGATGGAGCTGGGCCAGCGTCTGCACGCGGTCGAGGCCGGCGCGCAGCAGGGCGGTCTCGGCGTCGAGCAGGTCGGAGGAGGAGGCGACACCGGCGTGATAGCGGTCCGCGGACACGCGCCGGTTCTCCACGGCCGCCTCCAGGGTGCGCTCGGCGACGCCGGTGGCGGCGTCGGCGGTCTGCAGATCGAGGTAGCGCGAGGTGGTCTCGAGCCGGATCCGTCCGTCGAGATCCTCGAGCTGTCGACGCGCCGCCTCGGCCCGGGCCACCGCCTCGGTCACGGCGGCGGCGACGCGGCCGCCGTCGAACAGGGTGAAGGTGAGGTTGAGGCCCACGTCCCAGGTGCCCCGGAAGGTGTCCTCGGGTGGAAGGATCCGGCGGTTGGGATTGGCGTAGTCGTACCCGGCCAGGAGGCTCGCCTGCGGCCGTCCCGAGGCCCGCACGCTCCGGGCTCCGGCCTCGGCGGCGGCGACCCGGGCGACCAGGGCGGCGTGCTCGGGACGGGCTGCAAGGGCCATGGCCACGAGCCCGTCCAGGTCCTCGAGGGCTAGGCGCGGCCGGTCGATCGGCTCGCTCGGCTCGAGGCGCGTGCCGTCCACGATCCCGAGAAGGCGCGCCAGGTTCGCGGCGGCGATCTCGGCGCCATTGGCCGACTGCAGGCGCGCCAGCTCGGCGCGGTCGCGTTCGACCTGCACCGCCAGCACCTCGTTGCGGGCCGCCATGCCGACCGCCTCGCGGTTGCGCGCCTCGTCGAGGTGTCCCTCGTAGGCGGCGATCGCCTCGCGCAGGACACGCTCGTCCTCGCGGGTAGTCACCAGCGACCAGTAGGCGGCGCTGGTCTCGAGGACCAGGTCGGCCGTGCCGCCCTCCAGGTCGCGGGCCGCCGCGGTGCGCTCCTCTGTCGCGGCCACGATCGATTCCGTGAGGCGTCCTCCTGTATAGAGCGGCAGCGCGAGCCCGAGGCGCGAGCGGTAGTTGTCGGGGATGTTCGGGAAGATCGTCCGCGGCGGAGAGCCGGGCAAGGCGATCGTGAGCTCCGGGACATCCGAGTTGCGGGTGTAGCCGGCGGCCAGGCCGACCTCGGGCAGCCGGTCCGCCCGCGCTCCCTTGAGGCCCGCCTCGGCGGCCGCCTCGAGAGCCCGGAGCCGGCCCAGCCGCGGCGAGGCGGCCCGGGCGCGCCCGATCGCCTCGGCGAGCGTCAGGGAGATTGTCTGGACGTTCGCCGGTGGCCGCTGTCCGGGAGGGGAATCGGCCGGCGCCGCGGCGGCGACCGCGGTGAGGGCGGCGACGATCACGAGAAGGCCTGGGCGGGGTCGGTCACTGCACATCGTGGTCACGGAGAGCCCTCCTGCCGCGCCCCTGGTCCGGCCGGCCGGCGCGAAGCCTGGCGATGAAGATGTCCTCGAGAGAGGCCGACGTCGGCCGGGCCACCTGGACCTCGAGGCCCGCGGTCTTCAGATCGTCCGCCAGGCGCCGGGCCGCCTCTT
>DASTNM010000539.1:0-3688 GCA_035762745.1 Candidatus Polarisedimenticolia bacterium | reverse complement strand
GGAAGCGGAACTTATCCACCTGCTCCTCGAGGATGAACTCGGTGTCACCCACCTCCTCGACCTTCACCCAGCGCATCATCTGACGGACGATCGTCTCGATGTGCTTGTCGTTGATGTTGACCCCCTGGAGTCGGTAGACCTCCTGGATCTCGTTGACCAGGTACTGCTGCAGGTCCTCCTTCCCCTTGACGCGCAGGATGTCGTGCGGATCGCGCGGACCGTCGATGAGCGGCTCACCGGCGCGCACGCGCTCACTCTCCTGGATGTTGATGTGCGTCCCCTTGGGAACCTCGTACTCGCGCGTCTCGCCGGTCTCGTCGTCCGTTACCAGGATCTGACGCTTGCCCTTGACCACCTCCCCGTAACGCACGACCCCATCGATCTCGCTGATGACGGCCGGCTCCTTCGGGCGGCGCGCCTCGAACAGCTCGACCACGCGCGGCAGACCGCCGGTGATGTCCTTCGTCTTGGTCGTCTCGCGCGGGATCTACGCCAGGATGGTGCCCGGCGCGATGGTGGCCTTGTCCTGCACCATCAGGTGGGCCTTGGCGGGCAGCAGGTATTCCTTGAGGCTCTTGCCGCTCTTGGGATCCTTGACCACGACCTTGGGCTGCTTCTTCTCGTCGGGCGATTCGAGGATGACGGGGTGCGCGAAGCCGGTCACCTCGTCGACCTCCTCCTTCATCGTCTCGCCCTCGAGGACGTCCTTGAGGTGAACCAGGCCCCCGACCTCGGTGAGGATCGGCAGCGTGTAGGGGTCCCACTCGACCAGCAGCGCGCCGGGCTCGACCATCTGTCCGTCGGTGACCTTGAGCGCGGCGCCGTAGGCGATCGAGTAGCGCTCCTTCTCGCGGCCCTTGGCGTCCTGGATCACCAGCGAGCCGGTGCGGTTCGTGACGATCTGGTCGCCTCCCTTGCTGCGCACCGTCGACAGGTTCAGGAAGCTGGTGATCCCGGGGTTCTTCGCCTCCTGCCGCGAGGCCTCGGAGGCCCCGGCGGCCGTGCCGCCGATGTGGAAGGTGCGCATCGTCAGCTGCGTGCCCGGCTCGCCGATCGACTGGGCCGCGATGACACCCACCGCCTCACCCAGCTCGACCATGCGTCCGTTCGCCAGGTTGCGGCCGTAGCACTTGATGCAGACCCCACGACGTGATTCGCAGGTGAGCACCGAGCGGATCTTGACCTTCTCCAGCCCCGAGGCCTGGATCTGGTTCGCCAGATCCTCGTTGACCTCCTCGTTCCCCTTGACGATCAGATCGCCGGTGAGCGGGTCGTAGATGTCCTCCATGGCGACCCGGCCGATGAGGCGGTCCCGCAGCGGCTCGATCACCTCGCCCCCCTCGACGATGGCGGTGACGTAGATCCCCTCGAGCGTCTGGCAGTCGTCCTCGGAGATGATCACGTCCTGGGCCACGTCGACCAGCCGCCGCGTCAGGTAGCCGGAGTCCGCGGTCTTGAGGGCGGTGTCCGCCAGACCCTTGCGCGCGCCGTGCGTCGAGATGAAGTACTGCAGGACGTTCAGACCTTCGCGGAAGTTCGAGGTGATCGGGGTCTCGATGATCTCCCCGGACGGCTTCGCCATCAGTCCCCGCATCCCGGCCAGCTGCCGCATCTGCTGCTTGCTGCCGCGGGCTCCGGAGTCGGCCATCATGTAGATCGGATTGAACTCGCCGCCGCTCTGGTCGATCTCCTGCATCTCCTTGAACATCTCCTCGGAGATCTTCTCGGTGACCTCCGACCAGATGGCGATGACCTTGTTGTAGCGCTCGCCGTGGGTGATGGCGCCCTCCTGGTACTCCTTGTCCACGGCGATCTGCTCGCGACGCGCCTCGTCGACCAGGTGCGGCTTGTTGGCCGGGATCACCATGTCGTCGATGCCGATGGAGATGCCGGCGCGCGTGGCGTAATAGAAGCCGAGGGTCTTGAGCTCGTCGACCATCTCCACGGTCTTCTCGTTGCCGAAGTGGAGGTAGCAGAACTGCACCAGCTGCCCGAGCCCCTTCTTCTTGAGCAGCCCGTTGATGTAGGGGACACCCTCCGGCAGGTGATCGTTGAACAGGATGCGCCCGACCGTCGTGCTCAGGAGCTGCTTCTCGACCACCTGGATGTCGGTGTGCAGGACATCCTGGTCGTCGTAGACCGTCGTCAGGTCGATGAGCTCGCCCGAGTAGCGCACCCGCACGCCAGCCAGGAGGTCGACCTCGCCGAGGTCGAGGGCCAGCAGGGCCTCCGCGGCCGAGCCGAAGATTCGTCCCTCCCCCTTCGCGCCGTGCTTGTGCTTGGTCAGGTAGTAGACGCCGAGCACGATGTCCTGGGTCGGCACGACCACCGGCTGACCGTTGGCCGGCGACAGGATGTTCTGGGTGCTCAGCATCAGCACCTGGGCCTCGATCTGCGCCTTGGGCGACAGCGGGATGTGCACGGCCATCTGGTCGCCGTCGAAGTCGGCGTTGAAGGCGGTGCAGACCAGCGGATGGATCTTGATCGCCTTCCCCTCGACCAGGACCGGCTCGAACGCCTGGATGCCGAGTCGGTGCAGCGTCGGGGCGCGGTTCAAAAGGACCGGGTGCTCCTGGATGACCTCCTCCAGGAAATCCCAGACCTTCGGCTTCTGCAGCTCCACCATCTCCTTGGCGGCCTTGATGGTCGAGACCAGCCCCTCCTGCTCGAGCTTGTTGTAGATGAAAGGCTTGAAGAGTTCGAGGGCCATCTTCTTCGGGAGGCCGCACTGGTGCAGCTTCAGCTCCGGGCCGACCACGATGACCGAGCGGCCGGAGTAGTCGACGCGCTTCCCGAGGAGGTTCTGGCGGAAGCGACCCTGCTTTCCCTTCAGGGTGTCGGAGAGCGACTTGAGCGGCCGGTTGTTGGTGCCGCGCAGGACGCGACCGCGGCGCCCGTTGTCGAACAGGGCGTCCACCGCCTCCTGGAGCATCCGCTTCTCGTTCCGGATGATGACTTCAGGCGCGCGCAGCTCCAGGAGCTTCTTCAGGCGGTTGTTGCGGTTGATCACCCGCCGGTACAGGTCGTTGAGGTCCGAGGTGGCGAAGCGGCCCCCATCGAGCGGCACCAGCGGCCGCAGCTCGGGCGGGATCACCGGGATCACGTCGAGGATCATCCACTCCGGCTTGTTGCCCGAGCGGCGGAAGGCGTCGACGACCTTGAGCCGCTTGGCATGCTTGAGCTTCTTCTGGGCCGAGGTCTCGGACCTCATCCTGCTCCGCATCTCGAGCGACAACTCCTCCACCCGAACCCGCCTCAGCAGCTCCTTGATCGCCTCGGCGCCCATCTTGGCGATGAAGCGGTCGCCGTGCTCCTCGCGCATCTTGCGGTAACGCTCCTCGGTCAGGAGCTCTTTCTCCTCCAGGGGCGCGTCGACCGGGTCGATGACGACGTAGGCCTCGAAGTAGAGGATTCTCTCCAGGTCCCGGAGCGTGATGTCGAGCAGGTGTCCGATGCGGCTCGGCAATCCTTTGAAGAACCACACGTGCGAGCACGGGCTGGCGAGCTCGATGTGGCCGAGACGTTCGCGGCGAACTTTCGACTGTGTGACCTCGACGCCGCACTTGTCGCAGATGACTCCCCGGTGCTTCATCCTCTTGAACTTGCCGCACAGACACTCCCAGTCGGTGACCGGGCCGAAGATCTTGGCGCAGAACAGGCCGTCCCTCTCCGGCTTGAAGGTGCGGTA
>DASTNM010000538.1:0-5367 GCA_035762745.1 Candidatus Polarisedimenticolia bacterium | reverse complement strand
GGGCGCTGCGGCCGGGCGACGTGGCCTGTGTCGTGACCGAGCCGGCGCTGACCAACGCCGGCGTGATCCAGCCCGACCCCGGCTTCCACGCCGCCCTGCGCGCCATGACGCGCGAGCGGGGATCGCTGCTCGTCATCGACGAGGCGCACACGCTGGTGTGCGGCCCCGGGGGCCTGACGGCGCGCTTCGAGCTCGATCCGGACCTCATCACCCTCGGCAAGTTCATCGCCGGGAGCGTGCCGCTCGGGGCCTACGGCATGACGGCGGATCTGGCCGAGCGCTTCGCCCGCCCCGATGAGGCGAACCCGCGCCTGACCTTCGCCTCGGGCGGAACGCTCTTCGCCAACGCCCTCTCCATGGCGGCGGCGCGCGCGGCCCTCGATCGGGTCCTGACGGAGGAGGCCTACGCGCGCACCGCCTCGCTGGGGGCCCGACTGGCGGACGGCATCGAGGAGCGCTGCCGACGCCACGGCCTCGACTGGCGCGCGCACCGGCTGTTCGCGCGCTCGGGGTACTGCCATGGTCCGGTGCTGCCGCGCAACGTGACCGAGTACCAGGCGGTGATGCGGTTCGACCTCTACCACCTGATGCGCGTCTACTTCGCCAACCGCGGCGTCTGGGAGGCGATCGGCAGCGCCGGCCCGACCGTCTCGATCGCGGCCACGGCGGCGGACGTCGATCGGTACCTCGGAACCCTCGATGAATGTCTCGGTGAGCTGACCGCCTGAGGAGTGATCGGCGGCAAGGCCGGCCGGCTTCAGCGCGATTCGGCGGCGCGCACGAACACGCCGCCCGCCTGGTCCTCGTAGATCATCTCGAGCGGGACGCCGGCGCGGCGGCGCAGCGTGTCGTAGCGCTTGCGCGGCGAGAGGACGAAGGCGCGCGGCGTCCCGGCTCGCAGCGCCTCGCGCAGCCGATCATCCGACAGCAGCGGAAAGGACGGGTCACGCCGGAACTCGTCGAGGTGCTCCATGATGTAGTTGCTGCTGAAGAGGACCCCGGGGCCGGTGATGTCGAGGACCAGGGAGATCGGACGGTGCAGGTAGAAGTTCAGCCCCGGTCGATACAGATCGAAGCAGATCACCCGGTCGTCCGGGGCGAGCCGCGGCCTTAGGAAGCGGCTCACCGGACGCGCCGAGCGTGCCGCCTCGACGTAGCCGAGCGCGGCGCGCGCGGGCGGCACCCCCACGGCGATCACCAGCGCCGCGGCGCCGAACGCCAGGATCGGCCGCCGGAAATGGCGGGTCAGGAGCAGGAGGACGCAGGCGATCCCCAGGCCGCCCGCCATCGTCCCGAACAGCAGATGGCGCGAGAGGAAGGCGTCGTACTGCCCTCCCCCGACCCCGCGGGCTAGCCCTCCCGGGCCGACGAGGACGATCACCACGGCCGCCGCGCCGCAGGCCGCCGCCAGGCAGGCGGCGCCGGCGGCGAGGTCGCGGCGCGCCAGGTCACGCCCCGGATCGCCATCGGCCGCGGTGCCCGGCGGGGCGGCGCCGGGGCGGCCCGCGTCCGGGCGCCGGGCGGCGCACGCCTCGGACCAGAGCATCCCGGCCAGGAGCGCCACGGGGACGGCGCACGGCAGGATGTACGACGGGCGCTTGGAAGCGATGAGCGAGAAGAAGAGGTAGAGGACCGCGAGCCAGACGACGACGAAGACCGCGGCGCGGCGTCGAGAACCGCCCCCCGCCCTGTCGCGCCTCTCCCCGTTCCGTTCATCCCCGCCGGCGGACAGCCTCAGGTAGGCCGGCAGGCCGCGCCCCAGCCGGGCGGCGCGGCGGGCCGCGGCGACTCCGACGTAGACGATCCAGGGGAAGAGCCCCGGGATGATCACTCCCAGGTAGAAATGCCACGGGCGTGACGTCTGGAAGCGGTTCGAGTGCAGCCGGCCGAGGTTCTCACCGATGAGCGCGTAATCGAGATAGCCGGGGTTGCGCGCCGCAACCAGCGCCAGCCAGGGCAGGACGATGGCGGCGTAGAGGAGCAGGCCGCGCCCGAAGCGCAGCCGCCGCAGCAGCCCCGGTCGGCCGCGCAGGAGCGTCCAGGCGACGGCCACCAGCAGCGGGATCAGCAGCGCCACCGGCCCCTTGGTGAGCGTCCCGACCCCGGCCGCGGCGAAGAGGATCGGCGCCGCCAGGCGCGCGCTCCGCTCGTCCCCCTCCAGCGCCTCGAAGGCGGCGATGGCGCCGGCGCTCGTGCAGAGGCAGAGCATCATGTCGAAGATCACCAGCCGGGCGAAAACCATGTAGAGCGGCGACAGCGCCAGCACGGCGGCCGCGAGCCATCCGGCCCGGGCCCCGGCGTGGCGGCGGGCGAACCAGGCGACGAGGAGGATGCAGGCCAGGGAGGAGAGGGCGGAGGGCAGGCGGGCGGCGAACTCGGTCGGGCCGAAGAGCGCGTCGGCGGCGGCGACGCTCCAGAAGAAGAAGGGGGGCTTGTCGAGGTAGCGCAGGCCGTTCAGGTGTGGCGTGACGAAGTCGCCCGAGGCCAGCATCTCGCGCGCCACCTCGGCGTTGCGCCCTTCGTCCGGGTCGCCGAGCGCCGGCCGGCCCAGCCGGTAGAAGACGATCGGCGCGCACAGCAGCACCAGAAGCACGCCGACGGCCAGGGTGACGCCGATCGGCGGACCGGGAGCGGGACCGTCGACAGGGGCGGGTCGCGGGACGCCGTCCGAAGTCACTCAGTTCGTCCTGCCCGGATGCGCGTCCAGGACCTCGCGCACGCGATGCGCCAGCCCGTCGACGCTGAACGGCTTTTGAAGGTATGCGGTGCCCGGGTCCAGCACGCCGTGGTGCACGATGGTGTCGGAGGTGTAGCCCGACATGAAGAGGATCCGCATGTCGGGGCGCATCGGCGCCGCCCGCTCCACGAGGTCGCGCCCATTCATGCGCGGCATGACGACGTCGGTCAGGAGAAGGTGAATCCGCCCCGGATGCCGCTCGCAGATCTGCAGCGCCTCCAGTCCGTCGCGCGCCACCAGCACCGAGTAGCCGTGCATCTCGAGGATCTCACGCGCCAGCGAGCGCACGACTTCCTCGTCCTCGACCAGGAGGACCGTCTCGTCGCCGTGCGCCGGGCCCGAGGCGACGGCGGGGGCCGCGACCCTTTCCGCCCCCCGGGCGACGTGCGGCAGGTAGACCTTCACCGTCGTCCCGTGGCCTGGTTCGGTATAGACCCAGACGTTGCCGCCGCTCTGCTTGACGATGCCGTACACCATCGACAGGCCGAGGCCGGTCCCTTCCCCCTGTCCTTTCGTGGTGAAGAACGGCTCGAAGAGATGGGCGCGGGTCTCCGCGTCCATCCCCTCGCCGGTGTCACTGACCGCCAGCATCACGTAGGCCCCCGGCCGTGCCTCCGCGTGCCCGCGGGCGTACGTCTCGTCCAGGTCGATGTTGCCGGTCTCGATCGTCAGCTTGCCGCCGCGCGGCATGGCGTCGCGCGAGTTGACGGCGAGGTTCATGATCACCTGCTCGATCTGCCCCGGGTCGGCCCTGACCATCCCGAGCGCCGGGCTCAGGGCGGTCATCAGCTCGATGTCCTCGCCGATCAGGCGCCTGAGCATCTGGTCCATGCCCGCGACCACGGCATTGAGGTCGAGCACCTCCGGCCGCAGCACCTGCCGGCGGCTGAACGCCAGAAGCTGCCGCGTCAGCGCGGCGGCCCGATCGCCGGCCTTCTTGATCTCCTCGAGATCGCGGCGCACCGGGTCGTCTTTCTCGAAACGGCCCAGCAGGAGCTCGCTGTAGCCGGAGACGGCGGTCATCAGATTATTGAAGTCATGCGCCACGCCGCCCGCCAGCCGGCCGATCGCCTCCATCTTCTGGGACTGGCGCAGCTGGTCCTCGAGGCGTCGGCGCTCGCTGACGTCCTCGCCGAAGCCGAGGATCTCGATCAGTCGGCCCGACTCGTCGGTGCGCCTGATCCAGTTCCAGGCCAGGGTGCGTGACTCGCCGGAGCGGGTCGTCAGGACCAGCTCGGAGTCGCGCAGATCCGCCGTCGCCAGGTGGTTCAGGATCGACCCGGCCTGCTGCGCCCCGTCGCGCGGCAGAAGCACCTCGAGGAAGCCGCGCCCGACGAGCTCCTCGGCGCGATAGCCGGTGAGGCGCTCGCCGGCCGGGTTCATGAAGAGGGTCGTGCCGCTCGGGGCGAGGCCGCAGACGAGCGACGGCGTCGTACGGACGATCACCGCCGAGTGATCGCGCTCGGCGCGCAGCTCCCGCTCGGCCTGGCGGCGCTGCGTCACGTCGGACGCCAGGGTCAGCCGGGCCGGCCGGCCGTCGAAGAGGAGGGTATGGACGACGATCTCGACATCAAAGAGGGTGCCGTCCTTGCGGCGATGGCGCCAGGTGCCCGGCGAGTAGAGCCCCGGCTGGACCCTGGCCAGCTCGCGCATCAGGGCCGGCAGATCCTCGGGGGGGCGGATGTCCTTGATGGTCATCCGCAGGAACTCTTCGCGCGAGTAGCCGTAGGCGCGCACCGCGGCGTCGTTCACCGCCAGGAAGCCGAGGGTCTCGGCATCGGAGACCCACATGGAGTGCGGGTTGTTGTCGAACAGCAACCGGTAGCGATCCTCCGACACCCGCATCTCCTCCATCGCGCGCCGGCGCTCGCTGACGTCGACCATCAGGCCGCGGATGGACCGCGGGCGGCCCGCTTCGTCGTGGATGACCCGGGCGATGTTGCGGACCCAGACGAGATGACCGTCGCGGGCGGTCATCCGGTACTCGATCTCGAAATCCCGCCCCGCCGCGGCCGCTTCGCGGCAGCCGGAGAGGACGCGCTCCCGGTCCTCCGTGTGGATGAGGCTGGTCCAGAATCCCGGGTTGTCGACGAACCTCTCCGGCGGGTACCCCAGCATCTCCTCGGTCCGCCGGCTCATGAAGGTGAATCGCGTGCTCGTCGCGTCGGACTCCCAGACGACGGCGCCGAGGTCGTCGATGAGGTCGCGCTGCGGCTCCGGCGAGCCCGCCGCCGGGCCCGGCACCACGCCCCCCCGGCCGCCCGGTCCTGCCGCCGGGCGCCGCAGAGCGAGCGTGGCGACGACCAGGGCGGCCAGCGCCCCCAGCGCCGCGATCCCCAGGAGGGTGATCTCCGCGCTCTGACTCATCGAGCCTCCGGACCTTCCGAGAGGAACGTCAATATATGCGCCGCGAGCCCCTCGAAATCCCCACCGAAGTGGTGCCCTCCCGACCGCGTCGCGCGCGTCAGGGTCGCCGTCCCCTGCTCCGGGCAGCCCGACTCCTCGTGATCGCTCGGATCGAGGCAGAGGATCGGAAGCCCCGACAGCGCCCGCAGCGCGCGGCCGACCGGGTGGCTCGTGGAGGCCTCGTGGGTGCGGATCCAGTCGAGCGGGCTGACTTCGAACGAGGC
>DASTNM010000537.1:0-8016 GCA_035762745.1 Candidatus Polarisedimenticolia bacterium | reverse complement strand
CGCCCCATGTGCCGGCGATCCACATCGTCCCCCCGCCTGCCGGTGCGTAGAGCGCTCGACGGTGACAGAGGACGCCCGCGAGGACCCCCGAGGCCGCCAGAATCTCGGCCCTGCCGACGATCCCCGCGACGGCTTCGACGTGCACCGGGTGTGTGGCGAAGAGCAGTCCGGCGATCGCCGGGGCGCGCGCGCCGGGAAGCATCTCGAGCGCCAGGAGCGTCACCAGCAACGTGGCGCAGGCGTGCAGCAAGACGTTGCCCAGGTGGAACCAGCGCGGGTCGAGGTGACCCACGAGGGCACGGTTGAGAGCGAACGAGACGGTGGTCAGGGGCCTGTAGAGTCGCTGGCCCTGATGGAGATTCATCCAGTAGGGTGCCACCAGGAGTCGCGGCAGATCCCGGAGATCTTTCAACAGCGGGTTCTGGCTGACGATGGCCTGGTCGTCGAAGACGAAATCGTTCCGGAGCGTTGGGAGGTGGAGAAGAATCGCGACGATCGGGCAGGCGAAGACGGCGACCCGGCGCCCCCTCAAGGGCCGCCGGCTCCGTCCGACACTCGCTCCGAGAGGAGGGTGGCACCCGACAGCTCAACCTCACGCTCCCCGCCCGGACCGGTCCCGATGACGCCGTCGACGCGAGTGCGGTGCGCCGCCCCGACGGTCACATCGGTCAGGTACCCGGACGAGCGATGGACCCAGCCTCCTTCCCGGTTGAGAATATCGAAGGCGATGTACAGGTCGTACGTGCCCGGTTCGAGGTCGAAGTCAAATGTTTTCGAGACGGTGGCGCAGGCGTATTGTTCCTGCCAGGCGGGGACCAGGGTGGAGGGATCCTGCGTTGCGCGGGGCACGCCCGGAGACACCGCCACACCTCCGATCGAGGGTCCGACCGCCTTGCTCCTGGGAGCTCGGCCCATCTTGGACAAGGGGCGCATGGTCGCGGTGCGGTAAACGGGTGACTCGTACAGAACAAGCGGCAGGTCGGGGCGGCCGCGTTGCACTCCTGCGATGGTGAACTGGTAGCCGAAGGTGGAGATCTCGTTCACGCGGCCGCGCCGCATCGGCTGCTGAGGAGGACGGACCACACGGTCGTCCGGCGACGTGCACCAGCGTCGATCTCCCGCGAAAACGAGGGAGAGCCGGCCCAGGCCGCTCGCCGGGGCCTCCGGGAGGACCGGAGCCTGTATGGATGCCTGGCCGGGCGACGCAAGGTCCGCTCCCGCACCCTCTGATGGGGCGAGGAGGGCCAGGAGAACCACCGACCCCGGGATTAGGTGCAGCCACAGTGAGTGTCTCATCTGCGGGAGGCTCAACTCCACGAAGCGGGAATTATACTGCGCGAGTGGTGCGCGGACTAGTCGGCATGCGCGGCGCACGACACATTTCCCGGAACTGCCCATGCTTCGGCTACAGAGGTTGACGAACGCGGAGCTGGGAGTGCACGCTTCCAGCCGGTGTGTGGGGATGGTGGTGGAATGGTCTCCAGGACGTGGTCAACTCCAGGAAGGTGGGCAGTTCCGGGAATCTCAGGACCGAACCACTGGGAGCATCAGGCTCCTTTTTCAGGTTGACTATGCACCGGGAGGACGGTGCCTATATGGTTAGGCTACCCAATACCTAGGGCTCTGTCAAGAAGAAAATACAATTCATTGTAGAGATCCCTGGTGGATGAGAAGACCCTTACGGCTCTGGAATTCGACGGTATCCTGGCTCTGCTCGCCACGGAGGCGGTCACGCCCCCGGGGGCCGTTCTGGCCTCCCGCCTGCGGCCGTTCTGGGATCCGGCGGCCGTCCGGAAAGAGAACGACCTGACCCGGGAAGCAGGGCTGCATCTCGAGAGACGCGGAGCCCTCCCCTTCGGTGTTCTCCCTGATACGGCGACCTTCCTCGACAGGCTGGCCATCGAGGGGAGCGTCCTGGCCCCGCTGGAGATCCTCGACCTCCTGGCTTTGATGAAGGCGGGTCGAGGACTGAAGTCGTTCCTGACCGAGGGGCGGGGGGAGTTTCCGGGACTGTGGGAGGTTGCCAGGGAGCTGCCCGACCTGGGGAACCTGATTCGCTATCTGGACGGCAAGATCGCCTCGACCGGCGTGCTGGAAGATGGTGCCAGCGACGATCTGCGCGCCGTCCGGCAGGACCTTCAGCGGCGGGCGGAACGGCTCAAGGAGCTTATCGAAAGCGTCACCTCCCGGCCGGAGGTCGGACGTGCCCTGCAGGACGACTTCGTTTCGATCAGAAGCGAGCGCCATGTCATCCCGATCCGCGCCGAGGCCCGCGCCGGTGTGCCGGGGATCGTTCACGGCGTCTCGGGCAGCGGCGCGACGGTCTTCATCGAGCCGATCGAGACGGTCGATCTGAACAACGAGATTGTGACGCTGCACGACCTCGAGGCGGCGGAGATCCAGCGCCTCCTCGATGAGTACAGCGGACTGCTGCGCGGACGACTCCCGGAGCTGCGCTCCCTGACCGCGGTGATCGGGCGACTCGACCTCTTGATGGCGAAGGCGCGCCTCGGGAGGGCCCTGCACGGTCGGCCGGCCAGCCCGGCCACCGCGGGGGAGATTCGCCTCATCGGCGCGCGGCATCCCCTGGTCGAGGCCAGCCTCCGGGCCCGCGGCGGGCATGTCGTGCCCCTCGACGTCGAGGTCGGACAGGAGACGCGCGTCCTGGTGATCAGTGGCCCCAACACCGGTGGCAAGACGGTGGCCCTCAAGACCATCGGTCTCCTGGCGCTCATGCACCAGTCGGGCCTGATGGTCCCCGCCGAGAACGCATCTTTCCCGATCTTCCGAGGCATCTTCATCGACATCGGAGATCGTCAATCGATTCCCGATCGTCTCAGCACCTTTTCGGCCCGGGTCACGACCATCGCCGGGATCACCGCCGCTCTCGATCCTCCGGCGCTGGTGCTGCTCGACGAGGTGGGAACGGGTACCGACCCCGAGGAGGGGGTGGCGCTCGGGATCGCCATCGTCGACCACTTTCGCGTCCGAGGCGCCTCCGTCATCGCCACGACACACCTCGAGGCGCTCAAGGCCTACGCCGCCCTGACACCGGGGTGCGCCAACGCCGCCATGCAGTTCGAGGAGGCGAGCTTCGCACCCACCTACCGCATGCTCCCGGGGATCCCGGGGCGCAGCGGTGGCCTGGAGATTGCCGCGAGGCTCGGTCTCCCCGAAGAGATTCTGAAGGAAGCCCGCACACGGCGTGGCGCCTCAGGGCAGGCCCTGTCGACCTACCTCGCACGACTCCAGGAGATGTCGATCGATCTCGAGAGACGTCTGCGGGAGGTCGTCGAGGATCGTCGCCGGCTCGAGTTGGAGCGCGAGACTCTCGAGCGCGATCTGGCGGAACGCGGCGAGCGCCAGCGTCGGGCCGTGGCGGCGGAGATCGAGCTGGCGCTCAATTCGATCCGCCAGGAGGGTGAGCGCTATCTGGCGTCGCTGCAGGATCGGGAGCTGGCACTGCGCCTGCGGCGGGAGGAAACCAGGGTGGCCGCCAAGTTGCGGGCGCAGGCCAGGACACTGATCCGCGGCGTGTCAGGCTCCGCGAGCCCCACGGCTCCCCTGAGGACCTCGTTCGCACCAGGCTCTGCCGTGCGGGTCGAAGGGATGGGGCTCCGCGGCACGGTCGAGTCGGTGCGTGGTGACCGGGTCGTGCTCGTGGTGCGGGGCAAGCGCGTCGCGGTCGGGATCGACGAGTGCCTTCCAGACACCGCCCTCGGGTTGCCGGGGGCGCGACCTCCGGTCCTGCCGCGCGGCGTGACTCTCGAACGCCGGCCCCACGGTGAGGCGCCCGACGAGCTCCACCTGCGCGGCCTCACCGTCGAGGAGGGCCTGGCGGCTCTCGACAAGTATCTCGACGATGCCTGCCTGGCGGGCGTCAGCCCCGTGCGCCTTGTCCACGGCGTGGGTTCGGGACGACTGAAGCGCGCAATCGCCGATCTGCTGGCTCGCCACCCTCAGGTGGAGTCATTCACCCCGGCCCCCGCGGACCGGGGAGGGGCCGGCGTGACGGTGGTCCGATTGAGGGTGGATTAGAGGCCCTGTGCGGCGAGGGCTAGCGCAGTCCCCAGTAAGGATCGACCGGCGACCGGTCGGTGCGCGGGTCGAGGACCTTGGTGCCGGGACCTTCGACACGACACTCCAGCGACCAGGCCCGTGGCGCCACTCCCTCGACCTCGGTGGCGAGCACGCGGTAACGCCCTGGTTGCACGCCGAGGAACTCGAAGCGCCCGGCGTCGTCGGAGATCGTACGGGCCACCGTGTGGCGCTGGAAGATCGCCTCCGCCTTGCGCCGGCACTGGGTCAGATGATCGAGCCTCTCCTTCTCCGCCGCCTCCATCTGGGACCGGAGGCGATCGCTGCGTGCGGTCGCCTCTCGGAAGTTATCCGACGAGTTGAGCGCCCCAAGGAGATCGGCCTGCAGCGCCTCGACGTGCGCCCGTTCTGCGTCGATACGGGTCCGACATTCCTCGCCGGCCGCGGCATGCTCCCGATCGAGCGCCTCGAGATTCGACAGCAGGAGGACGATGAGCCCGGAGCCGGCGGTGGTCGCTCGCGCCTCGGGCGTCGGGAGAAGCACACCGCGCACCACTCCCCCGGCAGGCGTCGCGACATCGGCGCTCCTTGGAGCGGCGGCGGGTGCCCCACCCACCGCGGGGGTCGCGCCGCCGGACGACGGCCCCGGCACCCATCCCTCCAGGCGCACGTGCCGCCATCCATCCCGATCCTCGAGGACGGCGAGCGGGGCATCACCACGGACCGTTGCCACCCAGGATCCCCGCGGCGCGTCAAACAGCGTCAGGTCACCGGATCCTGCGCCGCTCGGCGCATCGGCCCTGAGCACTATCAGACCCAGGGACAGGAGCAATCCGGCTGCCAGGCGTCGCATGGGGGGATCTCCCTTCGCTTCAGAAATGAAAGGCGGCGGACAAAGTGGCCGACAGATCGGGAGCCGCGTCGCTCAAACCGGCCCCCAGACCGCCACGCAGGACGACATTGTCCGCCGGGCGCCAGTCGAGCCCCGCGAGAGCGCGCAGGTCGTTGCCGTCCCGCCCGTAGGCACCGTCTCGGTAGCTGATCTCACCCAGGAAAATCCACTCGTACGAGAGGGGGACCAGAAGCCCGGCGCCGAACTGCCCCGTCTCATGCCCCTCGGCCCCCCCCGGGGCGCGCGAGTCGTCGTGGCCCGCAACGCCCAGGCTCCACACCAGCGTGGCGGCCGAGAAACTCTTGCGCAGACCGACGAAGGCGCTGGATTGTGCGGTACCCGGTCCCAGAGCCCGGCCCTCGTCGGCCATCGGGATCGTCGTGGTGGCCCCGATGGCCATCTCGAATGGGCTGCGCAGGACGCGGTACTTGGCGTAGATCTGCGCGTCGGCGAACCCCGTGCCGTCCACCGGCGTGGTGAGCGGCGCCCCGAAGAGATTCGACCCGGCGTCTCGCGTGCGGTCGAGGACGCCGAGCACGAGGCCTGCCTCGACATCCCGTCCGAAGCGGAAGGCGGCCGTAATCGTCCCCGTGACGTCGCGCCCTCCCGCGAAGCGCGAGTACCGTGCCGCCGCTTCAAGCCAGCCCTTCTTGACGATGGCGCCATCCTCCACGAAGGCACCCAGGAGACGGTGGTCTCCCGAAACCTCCATGGAGGCCAGCACCGGACCGCAGGCCGCGAGGAGTGCCAAGGCGACCGCGGAGGCCCTCGGGCCACGGCACCGGCGGCCTGTACGTTGCCGGTGCGGGCTGATGGATCTCAGAACTGTATCGGGCGCGACATTCGCTTGATTGGGCAGCACGACACCCTATATTCGATCGAGCGCGCAGCCGCTCCGTTAGCTGCGCTTCTTCAGGAGAATCGTTTGACAAAGGCCGACCTGATCCGGACGATCCTGGAACGGTGCCGGGTCCAGGTCCGCGCCAGTGGTTCGGGCGCCCTGCGCCCCTCGACCAAGTCGCCGGCTGCCGGGGGTGGTCTCGCCGGTGTCAGCGACCCGGCACGAGAGCGGGCCGGCGCGACTTTGCGTCACCCGCAGACCGGCGGCGGCTTCAGCGCCCCAAGGCACCCGTCCCGCAAGCCGCCGCCATCCGGGCGTCGCTGAGCTGCGATTCGCGCTGCCCCGTGGCTGGACTCCGGGGAGACCCGGCGCTCGAGGATCCCGCGTTCAGCCGCGCAGGATCAGTGATCCTCTTTCCGCTCGGCCGGGGGAAAGCGCTCCAGCCAGTGCTCCGACGACGTGAAGGATGTCGGGGCGGAGGTGGGTCCCCCTCCCTGGGGAACCTCGAGGTGGGCTATGGCTCGCTCCTTCTGCCGGATTTCGATCACCCTCGCATCGAAGCTGTCGACTGCCGCGGCGGCGCCGGCGGCGGCCATCTCGAGCCGCCTGATTTTCTCCTGCAGGAGCACGATCTCGATGTTGCGCTCCTCGATCTCGATCTCGGCCTCCCGCAGGTGTTTGCGCAGGAACCGGATCTCCTTCGAGGCTCGGACCCGTATCGCCTGGTAGCGCTCCTCCGCAGCCTGCAGCGCCTCATCTTTCGCCTCGGCATCCGCCTTGTACTCGAGGAGCTTTTGGCCGCCGGCGCGTATCATCCCGTAC
Organism: Candidatus Polarisedimenticolia bacterium; assembly: GCA_035762745.1. GTDB lineage: Bacteria > Acidobacteriota > Polarisedimenticolia > Gp22-AA2 > Gp22-AA2 > DASTNM01. Next base: position 1,423 of record DASTNM010000537.1, on the reverse strand, counting down.
TGCACCAGGATCTGCTCGTGCTTCATCAGGAGTTCGTTGAAAAGCGCCACGGGAACGCCCTCCTGAGCCACGGTGGGCACCGGCTGCGACGCCACGACTTCGTCGGGGATCGTGGCGGGAAGAGTCGAGGGCGAGAAACCGAGGGCCAGCAGGTCCTCGCGTCGAATCTTGTATTCCTCGCCGAACTTGCCGGCCTCCTTCTCGGCCCTCAAGCGGCCGGACCGGATGTAGCGTCGGACGGTTGCAGGGGTTCTACCGATGAGTTGTGACGCCTCGCGAATCGTCAGGAGCGTCATCGACTTCCCTCAATCGAAGCGACGCGCCCTGCGACTCGGACGCTGTCGAGGAGGAGCGTCGGTCTTATATCAGAAATTGATCCGGCAAGTAAAGGCGCCGCTCTGACTCCCTCGATCGCGCCGCGCCCGAAAATTTCCACGGTGGTGCGTGGCGTCGCGGCCTAGGGCCAGCGCCTTCGGTAGAGACGCGATGCCAGGTCAGGGCTCCAGGATCATCACCAGCAGACCGATGGTGCCGATCAGCGCTCCGCTGATGAGATCCCCGAAACGCGTGAAGAACGGCAGGTCGAGTCGTTGCATCCCGCGTCGCGCGAACAGCGTGACGCAGACCATCGTGCCGATGGTGCAGGCGGCGAAGCCGATGGCAGACGCCGCCAGCGCCACGGCCCCCTGGGCCGCAGCGGCGAAGAGGATCGGGGCGAGAAGGGCGCACGGGCTGATCCCGATGACCACCACGAGCGCCCCGCCGCTGACCGCCCTGCGGAACCAGGGCTCGAGCAGGTGTCCGTGGGCGTGCACATGTTCTTCCTGGGAAGCCGGTCCGGATCCCGTAGAGTCGTGGGACACGGCCCCGTGCGCCCGGGCTTCGCGCAGGTGCGCCCAGACTCCGTACGCGACCCCGAAGAGGAACAGGAGAGCGCCGGCCAGATATTCGAGCGAATGGCCGGCGAGTGAGGCCAGGTCGCGCGCCGGGTCGGTCCCGAGGGCGATCGCCGCGCCGCCGACGAGGATCGACATCAGGACGTGAAGAAGCCCCGCCAGGCCGGTCAGAGTGGCCGTCCGGCGCGCGTTCCAACCCTGAGAGCGCGACATCACCACGAACGGAAGCCAGTGATCCGGAATCAGGGCGTGGATCACGGCCGTGGTGCAGGCCGAGAGAAACAGAACGACCGACGTGCTGGTCACGTCCAGGCTCTCCCCGCCGCCCGCGCGAGGCATTCTTCGCCGGCCGCGGCCGCGAATTATAGCACCCGTCTGGCGAGTCCTCGATCGATGGGCCGGCAGGTGGGCAGGCGTCTTCCACCGGACGCACCCCTGCTGCATCCGATCCGCGCAAACCCTTATACCGCTTGACTTTCAGACAAGTCGCCCGTATCTTTCACCATGTTTCGATCCCCCTCGAGGTC
>DASTNM010000536.1:0-2953 GCA_035762745.1 Candidatus Polarisedimenticolia bacterium | reverse complement strand
CGCTTGCTGTGCTGCAAAAAATCAAGGAGCACGGCGCGCCGGGAACCGGGCCGCCCGGGTAGGGGCCGGACTGTCGGGCTAGACCGATCGCCGGCGGGCGCGCCGCAGCCTGTCGAGAATCGCCCGCGACTCGGCGTCCATCACCCGGCCGGCGCCGTCCAGGGCAGCGGCCTGCTCCAGCGCTTCGAGCGCTCCGTTGCGATCCCCCATCCGGAAGAGCAGCAGGCCCAGGCCCCGGAGCGGGATCGGGACGGAAGGAGCCAGGCGGATCGACTCGCGGTACTGGGCCGCCGCCTCTTCGGGCTGCGCATTCTTTTCGAGCGCCTGCGCCAGGCGGTAGTGCACGACCGGCTGGCCCGGGGCGATCGACGCCGCACGACGCAGGGACTCGAGGGCTCCGCCGGCATCCCCGGCCTTGAGGAGAGCCAACCCCAGCTCGGACAGCAGCTCCGGATCGTCCGGACGGATCTCCAGGGCCCGCCGGTACGAGGCGACCGCCGCGGCGGCCTCCCCCGCCTCCCCTTGCGCCAGAGCGAGGTTGCGCAGGTAATCGGGGTTGCCCGGCTTGAGTCGAAGCGCCTCGGTGTAGGCGGCCACCGCAGCGCGTGGATCGTGGAGCGCCAGCTCGGCCGCTCCGAGCGTCGTGTAGGCCTGGTCGCTCCGCGGGTCGAGGTCGAGGGCGCGACGCAGCGTCCGGCGCGCCTCGGCCGGGCTCCCCTGTCCGTTCTGGGCGTGCGCCAGGTTGACGAGGTAGCGCACGTTCCCCGGCTGTTCCGCGAGCGCCGCACGGTAGCGCTCGACCGCATCCACCCAGGCGCCGCGACGCGCGTAGACCCCCGCCAGGTTGTAGTTGGCGTCGGCGAAGAACGGCGCGATGGCGCTCGCCTTCCGGTAGACGCGGATCGCCTCGTCATCCTCGCCGCGCTCCTCACAGGCACTGCCGTAGTTGAACAGCGCCCGGACGCTGCGCGGCGTGACCGCCTGTGCGCTCTTGAAGAGCGTGTAGTCGTCCATCCAATCGCGCAATCGGACCTCGCTCCGGAGCGCCAGCGCCACGAGCACGATCGCCACGACCGCCCGCGCCGGGGCGCGTGGGGCCGGCCGGGCCCCCCCACCCACCGGAGCGTTCCACTCGAAGTCGACGATGAAGCCGACGAGCAGGCAGACGCCGACCGACGGAAGGTAGAGCGCCCTCTCGGCCATGATGGTGCCGATCGGCAGCAGGAGGTTGGCGACCGGGGCCAGCGCCAGCCCGGTGAAGCCGAGGGCGAAGGCGGCCTGCGGCGCCCGTTTCCAGGCGGCCGCCGTCGCCAGGAACCAGGCGACGAGAAGCGCGCCGCCTGCGAGCGCCCCCGGATCGAGAAGGCTGCGGGCGAGCCGGATGGCGTCGAAAGAGTAGTCGAACGACAACCGTACGGGGGCGACCAGGAGCAGCGCGTACTTCGCCAGCACTTTCAGGGCCGTCAGCCGCCCGGTCACGAAGTCGACGTGCGCGATCGGGTTGTCGATGTAGTGCACGAAGCCGGAGGGGTTCAGTCCGCCGATCGCCCAGGCACGCAGGCCGAGGCAGCCGGCAAGAGCCGCCGCGCTGGCGACGTGGAACCGCCAGGCCGGCCGGCGGCCCGCCGGGGACAGGTCGGCCAGAAGGGCCAGGAACGGGGCCGCCACGCCGTTCTCCTTCCCGAGGAAGCCGGCGACGAAGCAGGCGATCGCCAGCGTGTACCATGCGGCCGTGGCTCCACCGGTCTCGGCCGCCTGGCGCCCGCGCAGGAAGGCAAGGAGGCAGCCGAGAGTGCCGGCCGCCGCCAGCAGCTCGGCGCGGCCGACGATCCCTCCCAGCACCTCGGTATGCACCGGGTGAACGGCGAAGAGCAGACCCGCCACCAGCGCCGGATCGAGGAGCGCCGGCGCCCCGCCGCCGCCGAGCCGGCGGCGCGCCAGGAGATAGACCAGCACCGACACGAGGACATGGAGCGCCAGGTTGACGAGCCGGTAGCCGAAGGGATGAAGCCCTCCGACGGCGTAGTTGAGGGCGAAGGAGAGGATCGTCAGCGGACGATAGAGATTCGGGACCGGCGTGTCACCGACCGTCCAGTAGCCGTTCGAGACGATCTCCGGCAGGCGCCCGAAGTCCCGGATCAGCTCGTTCTGCTCGACGATCCGGTGATCGTCCAGGATGAAGCCCGGGATGAGGGCCGGCAGGCCGACAACCGCGGCCACCAGCGCCACGGTGAGGAGGCGCGCCTCGGGACGGCCGCCGGCGCCTCCTCCGGCCGCGCTCACCGCGACCGACCACTACCGACGTAGCCGAGCGAGCGCATCTGCTCCTGCAGCTCCGGCGGCAGGGGCGGCTCGTCGCGGTCGGAGCGGCCGGGGTCGGCCGCCAGGATCGCCAGGAGCCGCGACTTGAGATCGGCCGCGACCTCGGGAAAGCGTCGCAGGACGTTCACCGTTTCCCCCGGGTCGGCGCGCAGGTCGTACAGCTCCCAGATCGGCTCCGGGTCCTTCGGGATCAGGATCAGCTTGAAGGCGTCGGATCGCAGCATGCGCCACTTGCCCGCCACCCCGCCGATGTACTGCCGGGGATTCTCGCGGTAGAAGTTCCGGCCGGACTCCGAGTAAGCCAGAAGCCCCGGGCCCGAGCGATCGCCACGCAGGCGCGGCACGAGGCTGACGCCGTCGAGCCCCCCCGGGACGGCGACACCGGCGAGCGCCAGGATCGTCGGCATGATGTCGACGGTGCGCGCCTGCTCTTCGACCACCCCGCCCGCCGGCAGGAGCGCCGGGTCGCTCAGGATCAGCGGCACGCGGACGGTCGCCTCGTAGAGGTAGGCGCCGTGCTCGAAGAAGTAGTCGTGCTCGCCGAGGCTCTCACCGTGGTCGGCCGTGACAACCACGACCGTCCGCGCGGTGGCGCCAAGCGCCTCGACGCCGCGCAGCAGATCGCCGATGG
>DASTNM010000535.1:0-3401 GCA_035762745.1 Candidatus Polarisedimenticolia bacterium | reverse complement strand
GGTGATCACCGGGGGGGCGCGCGGCATCGGGCGCGCCATCGCCGAGCTCTTCTACCGGGAAGGGGCGCGGGTCGCTGTCGCCTCGCGCAGCACCAAGAACCTCCAGTCCTTCACCGCCGCGCTGAACCAGGGGGACCATCGCATCGTACCGTTCCGCTGCGACGTCACCAGCAGGGACGAGGTCGAGGTGATGATCGGCAACGTGGTGGAGGTCTGGGATCGGATCGACATCCTGGTGAACAACGCAGGGGTTTCGGGGATCACGCCAATCGCCCCTGCCGAGGAGCCCGGCGCCGACGAGGCGGTCGAGGCCCGATGGCTCGAGATCCTGAACACCAACCTGACCGGGCTTTACTACTGCACCCGCGAAGCCGTGCGCCACATGCCGTCGGGCGGCACCGGGCGGATCCTGAATCTCTCCTCCGCGCTGGGGAAGTTCGGCGTGCCCGGCTACGCCGCATACTGCGCCAGCAAGCATGGGGTGATCGGCTTCACGAAGGCGCTGGCCCTCGAGCTGGCGCCGCGCCAGGTCACCGTCAACGCGCTCTGCCCGGGCTGGGTCGACACCGACATGGCGCGCCAGGGCGTGGAGGAAAGCGCCCGGCTGACGGGGATGGGCGCCGAAGAGTTCCGCCGGCAGGCGGAACGCCGCGTCCCCCTGGGGCGCTTCCTCCAGCCGGCGGAGATCGCCGGCATGGCCTTGTTTCTCGCCTCGGACGCGGGAGCGTCGATCACCGGCCAGTCGATCAACCTGGACGGCGGCGCCGCGATGTGGTGAGAGCGTGATGACGGGGGAAGGCTGGGCGCTGGCCGTGCCGATCGAGGTGCGCTTCAAGGACATCGACTCGATGGGGCACGTCAACAACGCCGTCTACTTCACCTACTTCGAGAACGCCCGCATCGCCTACTGGAAATCCCTCGGGCTGAGCCGGCCGCGCGGCGACGTGGCCTACGTCCTGGCGCGCGCCGAGTGCGACTTCAAGAGCCCGGCCACCCTGGACGACGACCTGGTCTGCCACGCCCGCGTGGCTTCCTTCGGGCGCAGCTCCTTCGCCTTCGAGTACCTGATCCAGGACCGCCTCTCGGGCCGTGAGGTGGCGACCGGACGCACCGTGCAGGTGGTCTATGACTACGAGGCCAGCCGGGTTCGGCCCCTGGACGAGCCGTTGAAGGAGGCGATCCGGCGCTTCGAGGGGCGCGACATCACGGCATCCGGGCGCTCCCGATGACCGAGCCTCCCCCCGCACTGCGCCTCGGCACTTCGAGCTGGAGCGCGGCCGCTCGATCTACGGCTATTTCAACAACCACTACGCCGGGTATGCCGTCGGGTCGATCGGGCTCTTTCGATCGATCTGGAACGGCCGTGCGGCGACCTCGGCCGAGGGCCCGGGCACGGGTCAGTCCGCCGGCGATCCCTCCTTGAGCGACCTCTTCATCAAGTAGAAGTCGAGCTTCTCGAAATTCGAGCCGAGGCGCTGCTCGACCTCCTTCTCGGTCTTCGGTGGCGGCACGATCACCTTGTCGCCGGGCTTCCAGTTGACCGGGCAGGAGACCGTGTGCTGGTCGGCGGTCTGCAGGGCATCCAGGAGCCGGACGATCTCGTCCACGTTGCGGCCGACGTTGAGCGGGTAGTAGACCAGTGCCCGGACGACCCGCTTCGGGTCGATCATGAAGACCGCCCGCACGGTGGCGGTCTGCGAGGCGCCCGGGTGAATCATCCCGTAGAGCGCCGCGACCGCGCCGTTGTTGTCCGCGATCAAGGGATATGGAATGGCGATGTCGAAGATCTGCCGCAGGTTCTGCCGCCAGGCGATGTGGCTGTGGATCGAGTCGATGGAGATGCCGATCAGTCGCGTCTTGCGCTTCTCGAACTCCGCATTTCGGCGGGCGAACTCGACCAGCTCCGTCGAGCAGACGGGCGTGAAGTCTGCGGGGTGGCTGAACAGGACGACCCAGTTTCCGCCCTGCCACTGCGAGAAAGTGATCTCCCCCTGCGTCGTCATGGCGGTGAAATCGGGGGCGACGTCGCCGATGCGCGGAATCGTTCCCGTCGAGGTTGCTTCGGAAGTCGATGACATGGCTCCTCTCCACTTGGTTGATGCGGGGGGCTGTGCGTGGTGGCGGGGGGAGCCGGCGCAACGGTCCCGCGTAACAGGTGAACCAAAGACTGACTGGTGGAAAGTCTAGTGGAGCGCCTCCTGATTGGTCAAGGTGACGGCCGGACGGAGCCGGCCCGCCACCTCGGAGACCTCCGCCCGGCTAGGTGGCGCGGCGCCGTCGGCGCGACGGCGCGCGCAGCCCCTCGAGCGCCTTGATTCCGGCCATCGCCACCTCGCGGTCCTGCGGCACCGTACCGCTGCTGCAGCCGATGCCGCCGATCACCTGCCCATCGAGGACGATCGGGATCCCGCCACCGACGATCATGAAGCGACCGTGGTTGCTGACGTGGATGCCGAAAGCGGGCTTCCCGGGCCCGGCGATCTCGGCGTACTCATGGGTGGCGCGCCGGGCACAGGCCGCAGTCCATGCCTTGGAGATGGCGATGTCGATGCTGCTGAGCTTGGCCCCGTCCATGCGGTTGAAGACCAGCAGATGCCCTCCGTCGTCCACGACGGCGATGTCCATCGGGACGCCGATCGCCGCCGCCTTGCGGGCCGCCGATGCCATCACGAGCCGGGCCCCCTGAAGTGTCAGACGCGGACTGTTCATCGTGACGTAGACCGGTTTCGCCATGTTCCTCCCGAAGGGCCACGTGGATCCCCGACGCGAGAGCCCCGAGGATCCATGGCACGGCCGGCAAGCGCACCGCAGCCTGTCACCGCGAACGGGGCCGGCAGGTCATCACCCCGTCCGCGTAGGGTAAATCCCTTATATCACAATGCATTGCCGCAATGTGAGACGGGACATATATTCGCGCCAAGCGCCGGACGGGTCTGTCCCGGCGTCGCAGGGCGAGCCGGGCCCCACCTCTCCGACGGGAGCTCAGCCGGCCCCGTGAGGAGATCGAGATGGTGCCTGCCCGCCCGGAACACCGGCGGCGATCCTCGTGTGATCCGCCGCGACGCGTCGACCGGCCGCCTGAGGCCGGGCGCCGCTTCGTGGTCCTCCTCGTCGCGGCGCTGGCGGCCTGCGGGCCTGCCGCGCTGGGGCAGGAGGCGCCGCCGCCGTTCGAATACCAGGTGAAGGCGGCCTTCGTCTACACGGTGACCAAGTTCGTCGACTGGCCTCCCGGGCGCTTCGCCGACGCCGCGGCCCCCATGGTCTTCTGCGTCCTGGAGGACGATCCCTTCGGCGCCGCCCTCGAGCAGACCGTCGCCGGGAAGCGGGTCGGCGGCCGCTCGCTGGAACTGAGACGGCTGGCGTCGCTCGACGGGCTGGGGGCGTGCCACGTGCTGTTCCTG
>DASTNM010000534.1:0-4282 GCA_035762745.1 Candidatus Polarisedimenticolia bacterium | reverse complement strand
AGGCCAGCGTCAGCGCCGAGGCCGTCTTCACGATCCGCCCGTAGGCAGGAACTTCCTCCCCTCCTCGGACGAAAGGAACGACACCAGAAGCCCGAGCGCCTGGCCGCGGTGCGACACCGCGTGCTTCCGCTCCTCGGAGATCTCGCCGAAGGTGGCGCCGAGGGGTGGGTAGTAGAAGAGCGGGTCGTACCCGAACCCCCCCGTGCCGCGCCCCTCGAGGGCGATGCGTCCCTCGCAGACTCCCCGGAAGGTGCGCGTCGGGCCGGCCGGCGTGGCGATCGCCGCCACGGCGACGTAGCGCGCCCCGCGATCCGGCTCGGGCACGGCGGCGATCTCGCGCAGAAGCCTCCGGCAGCGCCCCGCGTCGTCGAGCCCCGGGCCGCCGTAGCGGGCGGAGAGAGGGCCGGGGGCGCCGCCCAGGGCGTCGACCTCGAGCCCGGAGTCGTCGGCGACCGCCACCAGCCCCGAGAGGGCGGCGTAGTGCCGCGCCTTGCCCCGGGCGTTCTCCTCGTAGGTCGCGCCCTCCTCCTCGTACGGCTCGCGGAGACCGCGCTCGGCGAGGCCGACCGTGGCGACCCTGATCGGCTCGAGGAGCCGCGCCAGCTCCCGGGCCTTGCCGGGATTGAAGGTGGCGACGAGGAGGAGCGGACGGAGGCCGGCGCCGCCCGGGGGTGACGCGCCCCGCGGCGGGAGGGACCGCCGGCTCACGGGCGCGGCAGCAGGACGGGGAGGATCTCGCGCAGCGCCTTCCGCTGGTGCTCGAACAGCTGGTTGGTGCCGAGGTTCGCGAGATCGAGCATCGCCTGCATCTCCTGCGGGCTGAACTGGGTCTTCTCGCCGGTCCCCTGCACTTCCACGTAACGCCCGGCGTCGGTGCGCACGACGTTCATGTCGACGTCGGCCTGCGAGTCCTCGGCGTAGGAGAGATCGAGGCACGGCACGCCGCCGAGGATGCCGGCCGAGGTGGCGGCGACCATGCCGCGCAGCGGCTTGGCGTTCAGGATCTTCAGTGTCTGCATCCTGCCCAGCGCCAGGACGAGCGCGACGAAGGCGCCGGTGATCGAGGCGGTGCGGGTGCCGCCGTCCGCCTGGATCACGTCGCAGTCGATCCAGAGCGTGCGCGATCCGAGCGCCTTGAGATCGGTCACCGAGCGCAGCGAGCGCCCGATCAGGCGCTGGATCTCCTGCGTCCGCCCGGTGGCCCGCCCCTTGGTCGCCTCGCGCTGCGTGCGCTGATCGGTGGCGCGCGGCAGCATGCCGTACTCGGAGGTGACCCATCCCTGGCCGGAGTCGCGCAGGAACGGCGGCACGCGATCCTCCAGGCTGGCGGTGCAGATGACGTGCGTGTTGCCGATCTTGATGAGCGCCGATCCCTCGGCGTAGATGTTGACGCCGGTCGTGATCTCCACCGGCCGCATCTGATTCTCGCTCCTGCCGTCCAGCCTGGGCATCGTCACCCCGAAATGTCGACCAGCTCGAGCCGGTCGAGCCGGCCCCCGAGAAAGCGCGACCCCACCTCGTGGAAACGCTCCGAGGAGTCGGTCACGTAGAAGTGCTCCGCCTCGGGGCGCGCCCCGTCGCCCGCCAGCAGCCCCTTTTCGGCGAGGCGCCCGCGCACCACCCGGGCCGTCGCCTCGGCGGAGTCGACGAGCGCGACCCCCGGCCCCATGGTGGCGCCGATCACCGGCTTGAGCAGGGGGTAATGCGTGCAGCCGAGGACCAGGGTGTCGATGCCGCTGCCGCGCAGGCTCCCGAGGTAGGCTTCGGCGGCGGCGCGGGCGACGTCATTATCCACCCATCCCTCCTCCGCCAGCGGCACGAAGAGCGGGCAGGCGCGGCTCTCGACCCGGGCGTCGGGAAGGTGGTGCGCGATGGCGCGCGGGTAGGCGCCGCTCTTGATCGTCGCGGCGGTGCCGATGACGCCGATCACCCGGCGCTGCGTGGCGCGGCAGGCCGCCTCGGCCCCCGGGCCGATGACGCCGACGACCGGGAACGGCAGCTCGTGCTTCAGCACCGGGAGGGCCACCGCCGACATGGTGTTGCAGGCGACGACCAGCGCCTTGATGCCGAGCCGCCCGAGGAAGCGCGCCCCCTCGAGGGCGTAGCGCACGACCGTCTCGTCCGACTTGGTGCCGTACGGCACGCGGGCGGTGTCGCCGAGGTAGAGCAGGCGCTCGCCCGGCGGCAGTGTCGCCCGCAGCGCCTTCAGCACCGTGAGGCCGCCGATGCCGGAGTCGAAGACACCGATGCCGCCCGGCGCCGGCTTCCGGGGGCGGGTCGAGCTCAACGGTCGGACCTCCGATCCATCTCGACGATCGACAGGTCCTGCCGGTAGTCGCGGCGCAGGTCGAGGTGGCTGTTGAGCGTGTCACGCTCCTCGCCCGCGATGAGGAAATGCACCCGCTTGATCTCGGGGAGGTTGTAGGTGAGCGAGTCGACGAGGGAGAAGATGGTGGCCAGCTCCTCGGACGACCCGCCGGAATGCTGCGTCACCAGCTCCTCGCTCAGGTCGACGTAGGCGGTGCCGTGGCGGTCGAGGTAGAGGCCCAGAAGCCGCGTCTCGGGCGGCATCGTCGGCAGGAGCGCCTGGCTGTGCGGCCCGTTGATCAGCTCGACGACGATCTGCTTGGCCTGGTCGAGGGGCGAGGAGGTCAGGAAGATCTTGCGCTTCTCCGGCGCCAGCGACTCGTCGTCGACCTGCTCGAAGAAGAGCGTCACGTCGCGGCGATTCTGCTCGGAGGTGAAGGAGGGGGCCTCCGGCGTCGGGCTCGGTGTCGCGGCGGCTTCGGCGGGAGCGCCCGTCGGCGTGGCGGCGCCCGCGGGGACGGCGCCTTCCGGCCCGGGAGCGCCGGCGGCCGCGTCGGGCGTCCCGTCCACGACTCCGGCGGGCGCCGGGGCCGATCCGGCACCGCCTCCCCGGCGCATCACCAGGGCGGTGACCAGGAGGATGACGCAGACGGCCGCCACCGTCCCGAGGACGACGCTCTCCTTCTTCATCGCACCGCCCCTCAGCGGGACTCCGGCTTGACGAACTTGTCGCGGAAGCGTTTGACGCTGTCGAAGATCGCCGCCGTCAGCTTGTCCTTGAAGGCGGCGTCCCGGAGGCGCTTCTCCTCCTCGGTGTTGCTGATGAAGGCGACCTCGATCAGCACGGCGGGCATGGTGGCGCCCATCAGCACCCGGAACGGCGCCTGTTTGATGCCGCGGTTGGTGATCCCGAGCGCGTCGTTCAGGTTTTCCTGCACGATCTCCGCCAGGGCGCTCGACTCCTTGAGGAAGGCCGACTGCGCCAGGTCCCAGAGGATCATCTCGAGGCTGCTGTTCCGCTGCACCCCTTCCTCGAGGCCGAGGGTGTTGTTCTCCAGCGCCGCCACGGCCCGCGAGTCGTCGTCGGTCGCCTGATAGGAGAGGAAGTAGGTCTCCGAGCCGCGGGCGTTGCCGCGCCGCGAGGAGTTGGCGTGGATGCTGACGAACAGGTCGGCGCGGTCGTGGTTGGCGATCGCCGTGCGCTCGTCGAGCGCCACCGCCTTGTCGCTGTCGCGCGTCAGGACCACGTCGGCGTCCATGGCGGCGACGATCCGGCCGCGCAGCCGCTTGGCGATGTCGAGGGTGACGTCCTTCTCCATCAGACCCGTCGGGCCGCGCGCCCCGTTGTCTTCGCCGCCGTGGCCCGGGTCGATCACGACGACGAAGGCGGCGCGCGGCGGCGCCTCGGGGACGGCCACCGCGGGCGGCGCGGCCGACCCGGCCACGGGCCCCGCGGCGCCCGCCGGCGCCCGGCCCGCCGCCCCCGCGCCGGAGGGTGTGCCGCCCGGGGCGGCGCCGGGACCGCCGACACCGGGCGCGACGCCGGCCGCTCCGCCGGCGGCGGGGCCGCTCCCCGGAAGGCTGACCACGATCGACGGCCCTGATTTGCGCCTCAGATCGAGGACGACCCGGAACGGCTCACCCATCTCGAAGGTGGAGAACGAGGCGTAGTCCTCGCCCACGTAGAAGACCAGCTCCGACTCGCGGAACCCCTCGACGAACTTGATCCGCTCGAGGACCTTGCCCTCGTAGTCCTTCTTCTTGAACGGCGGCTCGACCGGTCCATCCTTGAGGGTGATGAAGACCCGCTTCGAGTCGCGGCGCACCTCGTAGACCGGCTTGCGGCTGAACTCCAGGATGACGCGCACGCCGGACTCGTTCTCGATCGTCTTGATGGTGCAGCGCAGCGGCGCGGCGGTGTCCTGGGCGCGGCCGGCGCGCGGCGCGGCGAGAAGCGCCAGCGCGGCGAGCAGCA
>DASTNM010000533.1:0-2741 GCA_035762745.1 Candidatus Polarisedimenticolia bacterium | reverse complement strand
TCTCCTGCACGGCGGGGATCCCGACACGGCCCTGGCGCAATGGCGCCTGGCCGAGCGCGACGGTGTTCTGGGGCCCGTGTCCCTCATGGCGCGCGGTGCTCTCCTGGCCCGCCGCGGACTCCTCGACGAGGCGATCCAGGACTACCGCGCCGCTCTGCGGATCGAACCCGGCCGCGTCGCGTCGCGCGTCGAGCTGGCCCTCCTGTACCAGCAGCGGGGTCTCACGTCGCAGGCCGAGGCCGAGATCCACCGCGCTCTGGCGCTCGACACGGGCGCCTGCGCGGCGCGCGTCGGCCTGGCCAGGATGCGCTCCGCGGATGGTGCGAAACGAGAAGCGGAGGAGATCTACCGCGAGGCCCTCGGGCACGATACCGGCTGTGCGGAGGCTCACCTCGGCCTGGCGGCGCTCCTGGCCTCGGGCGGGGATGGCGAGGGCGCCTTGCGTGAGATCCGGGCGGCTCTCGCGTCCGGTTTGGATCCGGCTCTTCTGCGCGCCGAGCCGGCCCTGCGCACCCTCGCCGACTGCCCCGAATTCAGCGGCTCCCCGACGCCTCCCGACGGCGGATGATTTCGCTTTCGTAACTCGTGGCGATCACCGGGCCACGATGGCCGGATCCTGGCCACCCACCTTGACTTCGGCCCCGCGGCACCTATTTTTGTAGCGGTGGCATGCCCGCCGTCCACGGACGCGGTCGATCGTGAGTTGAGGAGGGAGACGAATGGGCAGATCAACCAAATCGATCCTGGCTTCGGCGGCCGCGCTCCTCTTGGCGAGCGGGCTCGTTGGTCCCGCGCCGGTCGTGGGGCAGGATGGCCCCGCCAAGGCGGACGGTGCCGGCATTGCCGTCAGCGGCGATCCGGCCGCCGGGGACACCGCGGAGAAACCCGCCGCCGGGACCGAGCGGTCACCGAGACGGCAGCGCGCGCTCCAGCCGGGATCGACTCTCCCGCCGAAGCACCTGAAGCGTGTCGGAGATCACTGGACTCCTTACGATCCGCCCGATCCGGAGTCGTTCCCTCCCGACGCCTCGCTGCACATCATCGTTCCGGGAGACACTCTCTGGGACCTCGCCGATCTGGCCTTCGGGAATCCTTACCTTTGGCCTCAAATCTGGAACGAGAACCGCTACATTCTCGATTCGCACTGGATCTATCCGGGCGACCCGTTGCTCCTGCCGGCCCGCCCCACCGTGGTGAGCGAGGTTGTGCCACAGGGCCAGGCAGGGGCGCCGCCGACCGCGGAGGCCGCGCCGCCGGAGCCTTCGCCCGAACCGGTCCAGGAACCTCTCACCGCGGAGGCTCCGGCTGCCGAGACGCCCGCCGCCGAGACGCCGGCCGCCCCGGCGGAGATCCCAAAGGCCCCGACCGAGGCACACGCCCCCCGCACCGTGCCGAAGATCGTGCCTCTGGCGGATGACAGCGACATCCGCTGCAGCGGGTACATCGCGCAGCACGACGAGAAGCCCGACTACTTCATCGCCAACCAGGAAGAGGAAGGAAAGGTCGGGTTGACCGAAGGGGACATCATCTATCTGAACCGTGGCAGGGATAACGGTCACGTCGAGCCGGGCACGCAGTACAGCATCGTCGTGCGCGAGGGGGATGTCACGCACCCCGTGACCCACAATCGCGTCGGAATCTACTACAGCCGGATCGGCACTGTGACCGTCCTGGCCGCTCAGGATCGGACCGCCATCGGCGAGATCTCGATGGCCTGCGACATGATCCTTACCGGCTATGACCTGGTCCCGCTGCGCGTCATCAAACAGCCGGCCCGCAAGACGCCGCCCTTCAGCCGTCTGAACATCGCCTCGAGCGGCAAGGCGACCGGCTACATCGTGCACGTGAAGGACGCCATCGGGCGGGTGGGGGCCGGACACATCGTCGATGTCGACCTGGGCTACGACGACGGGCTGGCGCCCGGCGACTACCTGACCGTCTTCATCCCCAACCAGCCGTACGACAAGTACCGCAAGGTCGGCTACGACTACCAGTGGGGGAACGAGAGGTACCAGACGCCCGCCCTGCGCGTCGACCACCACAACGCCTATCCCAACAAGGTCGTCGGCCAACTGGTGATCCTGACCACCGAGAAGCACACCGCCACGGCCAAGGTCCTCAACTCGGCGCGGGAGATCTTCGTGGGAAACCAGGTCGAGGTCGAGTAGCCTCCTCCTCGTCCTCGGAGAAGACCTCCGCGCTGAAGGCCTCGAGAGTCGCCCCCTGCTGCACCGCATCCGGGGGCAGCCCCGCCTTCAGGCAGCACTCGCGAACGAACGTCTCGAGGTCCCAACCCTGCTCGACGGCCACCTGGGGGAGGAGAACCCCGCGGCGGCCCCCACGGGTCACTCTCAGCCCGTCCCGTCCCAGGACGATGCGTGACGGATCAGGCACCCGCACCGGCGGACGGAGAGCGGACACCTCGATCGACAGATCAGGGAGCTCCGCGGGGTCGAGGGGAGTGAACCGGGGATCCTCCGTGGCGGCCGCCGCGGCACAGCGGATCACCGTCTCCGCCAGGCTGTCGGCCCCCTCCATGATGCCGATGCAGCCGCGCAGTTCCCGGCGAACACGCAGCGTCACGAACGCGTCCTGGCGCATGCGGAGACGCGTGGGCTGAGAGCCGACCTCCGGGCCGGGCAGCGCCGCTAGACACGCCTGGACGGCACGCCGGGCGAGCGCCAGCAGCGCCCGCCTCTCGTCCCGGCTGAGATGACGCAAAGGATCGCTCACGCTGGCCC
>DASTNM010000532.1:0-5544 GCA_035762745.1 Candidatus Polarisedimenticolia bacterium | reverse complement strand
GCGCGCCGCCTCCAGCACCAGGCGGCGCCCATCGAGACCGCTCCCCGCCTCGACCGCCTTCCGCCAGCGCGCCAGATCGAGGCCGTTGGGATCGAACGCACCCGCCGTCCGTCCGGCGACGCCGGCGTAGACGAGATCGATCCCCGGGTCGCGGCGCAGCGCCTCCTGACGCGCCGCGACCTGGTCGATGAGCGTCGCGCCGATCGTCCCCTTGCCGATCTGAATGATGGAGAGCCTGGTCGTCATCGGCGCCCCGCGGGCCGGAGAACGGCGGCGCGCATCAGCGCGCCCGGCGGGCGACCAGCCGCAGCGCGCTCCGGCGCCCGCGCGACTCGATCGCCTGGTGCCCGGCGTTGAGGCGATCGTGGATCGCCCGCACCGCTCTCTTCATGTCGACCCCCCGGATCACCACGGTGATGTTGTACTCCGAGGAGCCCTGGGCGATCGCCACGACGTTGACCTTGCTCTCCCCGAGGGCGCCGAAGACGCGCCCGGCGATGCCGGCCTGCCCCTTCATCCCGGCGCCGACGACGGCGACGGCGCACATGTTCGGCTCCATGGTGATGCGCGCCACCTGTTCGCCCAGGAAGCCCCGGTCGCGGAAGTCCTTCTCCAGCGCCCTGCGGGTCTTCTCGACGTCGGATTGCATGATGGCGAAGGAGATGTTGTACTCGGAGGACGACATCGAGATCATGTAGATATTCGTCCCCGCCATCGCCACCGGCGTCAGGAGGCGCAGGATCATCCCCGGCTGCCCGAAGATCCCCGTCCCCTCCACCGTCACCAGCGCCATGCCGTCGATGCTGCTGACCATGAGGGGCGCCTTGTGCCCGACCGCCCGACTGGTGATGAGCGTGCCGGGGGCGGCCGGCTTGAAGGTGTTCTTGATCCGGATCGGGATGCCGGCGCGCCGGGCCGGCTGCATCGTCTTGGGATGAATCACCTCCGCCCCGAAGTGGGCCATCTCGGCCGCCTCCTGATAGGAGATGCGCGGCACGACGCGCGCGTTGGGGACCAGGCTCGGGTCGGCGGTGCAGACGCCGTCGACCTCCTTCCAGATCCAGATCTCGCGCGCCCGCAGGCCGAATCCCAGGATCGACGCCGTGTAGTCCGAGCCGCTGCGTCCCAGCGTGGTCGTCGCCCCGCGCCGCGTGCGGCCGATGAAGCCGGTCACCACCGGGACCGTGCCGCCGCGCAGCAGGGGCAGGAGGCCGCGGCGCAGGTGGCGCGTCGTGACCTCGAAATCGACCGTGGCGGCGCCGTGGCTGTCGTCGGTGACGATGTGATCGCGCCCGTCGACGAACCCGGACTTGAGACCGATCTGCTTCAGATGCGCCGCCACCAGATGGGCCGAGAGCCTCTCGCCGAAGGAGGAGATCAGATCGAGCGAGCGCTGGCTCAGCTCGCGGAGCAGCATGACGCCGTGGCAGACCCCCTCGAGCTCCGAGAACAGCGCCTCGAGGTGGCGCCCCAGGCGCTCGGCCTCCGCCGCGGGCAGCCGCAGGGCGCGCAGCACGCTCCTGTGGCGCGCCTGCAGACGGTCGAGGCGCCGCCCGACCTCGCGCGGCTGCCCCGCCACCGCCTGATCGGCCAGGGCGATCAGATCATCGGTCACGCCGGCCATCGCCGACACGACGACGACGGGGCGGCGCGCCTGGAAGCGCCGGATGATCTGCCCGACCTGGCGGATCTCGGACGCCCCCGCCAGCGAGGTGCCGCCGAACTTCATGACGACCATCTTCGAGTCCATACGATGTCCTGAAAAAACTTGAGGGGAGGATGACCCCTCCCCTGCAGCGCAGCGCCTGTGGCCCGGAGCCGTCAGCTCACGCCTGATCCGTGTGCGCGATTTCTACTCCGAACGCCGGGCGTTGTCAACGTTTCGGGGGCTCTGTCGCGGTGAATGAAACCGTTGCGGGCGCAGGCGATTCGCCTAGTGCGACGCTCGGTGCTACCGCTGGTTCTGCGGCGTCGGCTGCGGTGGCGGCATCCCCGGGCTCCACGGCTGCCCACCGCCCGGGCCGCCGAACCCTCCCGGTCGGCCGCCTCGTACGCCAACGGGGCCCTGGCCCATCCCGCCTCCGGCGCCCCAGGGGTTCATGCCCGGAGGGCCGAAGCCCTGGTTCCAGCGAGTGTTCGGGCGCCCTCCACCTCCCGGCATGCCGAACGCCCCTTTGCCGCCGAAGCCGGGGCCGAGGGAGACAGGCCCGGTCGGGCCGGCGGGCGTTCCGGGGGCCTGCGGCATCTCGATGCCGCGCTCGAAGACCTGGAACTGCCACTGGCTGACCTCTTCGTGCCCCTTGTAGATCTTGAAGGTGTCCTTCGAGAGCTTGCCGGAGGCCCGGCTGATGACGCCGATCACCGGCCAGCCGATCGGCGCCTCGCTGACACGCTCCTCGTCCAGCGGGTTGCCGCGCTCGTCGGTGAGCGGGGGGGGCATGACCGGCTGGGCGCCCGCGGGGAGCGCCCCCGGCACGACGCCTCCCGGCACCGAGAAGCCGGCGCCGGTCGGGTCGGCGCCGAATGGCGTGACCCCCGGGATCGTCCCGCCGGCAGGCGCCGTCCCCTGGTTGGAGGACCAGTCGTCGGAGCCCTGCTGCGCCGGCGGGGCCGCCTTGGGGTCGTAGACCCCCTGCCCGCCCGGCATCAGGTAGAGGAGCCCCCACTTGTGGTCCTTGCCGATCGGCTCCTTGTACAGCCGGCGGATATAGCGCAGGCGCCGCGGCCCCGGTTTGTAGAGGTCCTCGAGGTTGAGCGGGAACTGGCCGCTGTGCTCCTTGCGGTAGCCGAGGATGGCGTCGACGTACTGGTTGCCCCGGAAGATCAGCTCCTCCTCGTTGTCCCGCCGCCAGGTGGCGCTCCAGACCTGCACCGCGGCGGTCAGGGCGATCGCCGCGAGCGCCAGCCCGATCATCAGGATGATCAGCAGGCTCCCTTCTTCACCGCGCCCCCGGGCCGACATCTGTTTCCCTGGCCGCGCCATCTCACTGCACGGTGTCGGTGATCGTCACGGCGGTGCTCTTGGTCGTTCCGACGCTCGCCTGGACCTGCCCCGTACAGATCTTAGTGTTGGCGCACTTCGACTGGCAGTCGTTGTCGTTGATGTCCAGGATCGACACCACGTCGCCGTTGGTGTCGGTCGACTTGGTGCCCGGGTTGAACGTCCCCGTCACGTCGGTCGTGGGGGTGGAGGTCGGCAGGAAGGCGAACTGCACCAGAACGCCGACGCAGGCCTTCCCCGAGCCGTCCTCGGCATGGGCGGTGAGCGTGAAGGTGTCGGAGCAGCTCCCCAGGGTCAGCGGGCTCGGGTTCAGCGAGACCGACGACAGGTTGCAGGTCGCCGTCTGCACCTGGAGCGTGGCGCTCGTCTTCCCCGATCGTGCCGTGATGGTCGGGGCCTGCGTCGCATTGGTCAGAGTCGTTGTCGCGTTGCCGAACTTGTCGGTCGAGACGGGGGTGCCCGGAGGAGGGTCGAGCTCCCCGATGGTCGTGGAGAAGCGGACGTCCTGCCCCGGGAGATACACCCCGAGGCTGTTGCTCACCGTCGCCTGAATCACCACCGGGGCGACCTGCACGCCCCCCGACAGGACGATGGTGCCCGGGGTGGCGTTCATGCTGATCGTCGAGCCGTCGGGGGCGATGACGTCCGAGCTCTGGCAGGCGGCCAGGGCGAGGGCGCCCAGGAAGACCAGCGTTCGCGGGGCCAGGTGCAGGCATTGTCTCAGCATCGGGAGGACTCCTCAGGGGAAATATACGGTCCTAATGCGCATCCAACCATCTCTTTCCTGCGGCCGCCGGAGGCGGCGCGCGTCACCATTCGCTGTAGCGGCTGCCGTCGAGCGCCGTGCCATCGGAGCCGCTGTGGACGTCGATGATCCCGCCTCCGGTGTCGTCGTCGGCGGAGTCGGCCTGCACCACCTCCCAGGTCTGGTCCGAGGCGGTGATCGGGTCGAACGGGATCTTGCGGATGTACCCCTCCTCCACCAGGGTGTCGAGCGACTCGGGATACTTCCCCTTGTCGGCGAAGTACTGATCGATGACGTCCCTGAGGACGAAGAGGTCCTCCTTGAGGACCGACTCCTTCGCCTTCTGCGGCGTCTGCCGCAGCTGCGGCACCGCGATCCCGGCCATGATGCCGATGATCGCGATGACGATCAGAAGCTCGATCAGCGTGAAGCCGCGCTCGCCGCGCATCACCAGTCCTTGTACTTGGTGCCGTCGAGGCCCTTCGCCCCGGAGGTCGTGAAGACGTCGTAGACGTTCTCGTGGCCCCAGGTCGACGCGTCGGGCTCGTCCTGGTAGGAGCGCAGCCCCCAGTCGTACGACGCGGTCATCGGGTCGAGCGGGACGCGCCGCAGGAACTTGAGCTTCTGCCCGAGGGCGCGCTGGTTCTCGGCGCCCTTCACCAGCGTCTCCAGGTCGGGGGGGTAGCACTCCGAGTCGACCCCCTCCTTCAGGATCACGCCGGTGTCGCAGAATTTCTTGTACTGGTCGATCGCGGTCCTCACGGTCCGGAGCGCCCGCCGCAGCTCGACCTCCTTCTGCCGTTTGACGGCGAACTTCACCGTCGGCACCAGCGCCCCGGCCATGACGGCGATGACGCTGATGACGACCAGCAGCTCGACCAGGGTCATCCCGGAGGCGGTGCCGCCGCCGCGCCGCGGCCCGCCGCCGTTTTGTCCCGCGCACTGCGCTCCACGCCGCATCGACCACGCTCCACCCATCCTATTGGATCGCCACGGTCATCCCGAGCGTCTGGGCCGGAAGCGGCCGGGCCGCCGGGTCGAGGACCGACAGGTCGCTGAAGCCGAGGGTCGTCGTGCCGGCCTTCTTGGCGCGGAAGGTCAGATCGATGAGCGTCCCCTGGTCGCCGACCCCGGGGCGGTTCCCCGGCCGTGACAGGCCGACGATCACCTCGCGCCCGCCCCCGCCCAGCGTCGCCAAGACGAAGGGGTGCGCGCCGTCCTGGCTCAGGAAGGGGGAGCTGTCCGAGAAGTTGACGAACTCCAGGAAGTTGGGGTCGAAGCCGAGGTGGAACGGCACGCTGCCGACCCCGCTCGCCCCCCGGATGGCGACGCTGACGGTGAATGTGGGCTGCTGCAGGGAGACGGTCAGGTAGCTCGGGTTGAGCGACACGAGCGCCGGTCCCGTGGGCGTCGGTTTCGGCGCCGCCGGCTTTTCCTGGGCCGGAGTCGAGGGGGGCGGCTTCGGCGCCTCGACGTCCTCCGCCGGGGGTTCCGCCCCGGCGGGCGCGGCGGCGCTCGGGACCGGCACGAGCGTCCCGCCGGTCTGCGGCGCCGCCTCCTCGACCGTCGGCTCGGGGATCCCGGGGTAGGTCGGAGCCTCCTCACCCGCCTCGAACGGCGTCGGCCCGAAGGCGCTGCTCTTGCTGGCGCCCCGGAGGGCGATGTTCTGCTCGGTGCCGATCCAGAGCGGCAGCAGGTCCTCCTCGGTGACGTCCGGGATGCGGATGATGTGCGGCGTCAGGGTCAGCACGATGTCGGTCTGCGTGACGTTGGTCTCGGTGTTGCCGAACAGGCGGCG
>DASTNM010000531.1:0-4365 GCA_035762745.1 Candidatus Polarisedimenticolia bacterium | reverse complement strand
GCCTTCGCCCGGGGGAGCGCCTCGTTGGGAGGGAGGAACATCTCCGAAAGAAGGAGGTAGGAGTCGGCCAATCCGACCCACGCGAGGGCGTAGTTCGGGTCGATCCCGAGCGCCTGCTTGAAATAGTCCATCGCCTTCCGGCCGCCGTCAACATTGAAGCTGTTGAGGTGGAATCGGCCCCTGAGGTAGGCGTCGTGCGCCTCGAGACTCACCGCGCGCGGCGCTCCCAGGCGGGCATTCTCCTGGGGCGTCACTTTCACCCGGATCTCCTGGGCGATGGCGCGCGCCACCTCACCCTGGATCGACAGGACGTCGCGCAGGTCGCGATCATAGATTTCGGCCCAGAGGTTCCGGTTGGTCACGGCCTCGACCAACTGCGCGGTGACGCGCACTCGCCGCTCCGAGCGCCGCACGGAGCTCTCTATCACGTCCTCGACCCCCAGCTCCCTGGCGATCTCCGGGATCGACTTGCGGGTGTTTTTGTATCGCATCACCGAGTCGCGGGAGATCACGTGCAGCGTGCTGATGTTCGTCAGCGCTGTGATCAGCTCCTCGGTCAGCCCGTCGGCGAAATAGTCCTGAGCGGGGTCGCCCGAGAGGTTCACCATCGGCAGCACGGCGAGTGTCGCAATGCGGCTCTCCGAGGCCTCCCCCACCGCCCGGGCACGCCGATGCTCCTTCATGAGGACGTCGAGCGATTCGTTTGGCCGGTGCAGCACGCCGGAAACAAGAGCTCCCAGCGCAAGCACAAGGGCCACCCCCAGAACCACTGCGATCGTCCGTGCGCGCGTGCCGAAGAGCCCGTGGGCCCAACGAGCGGTCCAGGACACGGGTCTTCCGAGCCTCTCCAGATCCTTTTCGAACTCGCTCGCCGACTGCTGCCGGTGCTCAGGCTTCTTCTCGAGCGCCTTCAAGATGATGCCCTCGAGGCCTGCGGAGATCCTGGGGTTCAGGTGGCGGGGAGGCTCCGGCGCGCGATTGAGGATCGCGTCGATTAAGACGGGAGCGTGGGCCTCGGGGAAGGGGCGCCGCCCCGTGGCCATCTCATAGAGCACGGCACCGGCCGCGTAGAGGTCGCTGCGGGCATCCACCTTCTCCCCGCGCAGCTGTTCGGGCGCCATGTAAGGGAGCGTCCCGACTGCCGCGTAGGCCTGACTCTTCGTCTCGACCTGTGACGCTTCACCCTCGGGCCGGAGCAGTGTCGCCAGGCCGAAGTCGAGCACCTTCGCCGATCCTCTTGGCGTCACAATGATGTTGCCGGGCTTCAGGTCCCGGTGCACCACACCCTGCTCGTTGGCCCCCTCCAGGGCCGACGCGATCTGCGCACCCAGCGCCGTCACCTCCTCCTCGGGAAGCGGGCCGCCCGCCAGCTTTTGAGCCAGCGTCTCGCCCGCGAGGTACTCCATCACCAGGAAGTCAACTCCCTCCTGGGTATCGAAGTCGTACACCGTCGCGATGTTGGGATGGTTGAGCCTGGAGAGCGCGAGCGCTTCCTTGCGGAACCGTCTGCGGGCCCCTTCGTCGGAGAGCAGGCCCCCAGGCAGAACTTTCAGGGCGACGTCGCGATCGAGGCGTTCGTCGTGCGCGCGGTAGACAACCCCCATCCCACCGGCGCCGATCTTCTCGAGAACGTGGTAGTGGGAGAGCGTCCTGCCTTCCATCGGCCGGGACCTCTTGAATTCCGTCGGCTGAAACCTATCCAGTATTGATTTCTGGGCGGGATTGTAACAGAAGGCCGCGTGGAGACGCGCAGGCACACCCGGCTGAGAGCCGGGTTAACAGAGAAGGAGCCTCGGCCGCGTAAACGACCGGGGCTCACGAGGATAAAGGCGCGGGCTCCCCACGTGATCGTAATGTTCGAACTCAAGGTTGGTTCGAACCATAGATCGGCTGGGGGCCCAGATGATCGGAATGTTCGAACGCCGGTGCCCCAAAACGTCAAGCCGCCGTGCGCGGGTCTCGTCGTGGCGTTGCCCGACGTCGGCGGCCTGCATCATCGATACACCCCGCGTGGCCTGACCTCCTGCGCCTCACAAGGTTCCCGTCTTCGTCAACACGTTCCAGTCGGCCTGAATCGCGTTCATCCTGTCGGAGGAGATCTTCAGCAGGGACAGGGGCTCGTCGCGCATGTGGGATCCGAGGGCCTTCCAGTCTTCCCCAACCGTTCATCGGCTCCTCTAATGTTGGCGCATCATGGCTCCGCCGGCCCTGTCCTGGACTGGCTCCTGGTCGCCCGCTCGGTGACAACCACAACCGATCCGGCGACCGCGCCCAAGAGATGCGCCAGCGGCAGGACCCGAACGCCGGGTTCCATAGTGCCCGCGAAGTAGGCGCTACCGGTCGTCATCTCGACGACCACCTTGACCGCGAACAGCACGAGCGCCATCCACGCGATCGGTCGTCGGAAACGGGCCGCTCCCGCAGCCGGCGCCTCGCCAACGAGCGCGAGGTCAATTGCCAGGGCCACGAAAAGCGCCGACGCGACACCGGATGCTCCGCGGTAAACGGCGACCGCGGGCGCCAGCAAATGCAACCCGGCACCCACCAGCAACATCCCGGCCATGACCACAATAAGAAGCAGACGCCGCGATCGTGCTTCGATCACCGATCCGAGGAGGAGCGTGGTCCCCAGGTCGGCGATCGACATCCGCGATGACCAGTGGACGGCCTGCGCCGTGAAGGGAAGCCAGAAGGCGCTGCCGGCCACACGGGAGCGATCGTATTGGAGGGATTCCGGCAACCCCGGCAGCAGGCCAAGGGAGGCGGAGATGAGGACGAAGGTCAGCGTAACCCAGGGCACCGGGAACGGCGGGGCTCGACGCCGGTCCCGCGCGTCGGCCGTCAACGGCCTTCGCGCCGCACCTGGGTCCGTCGCCGTGTCATGACTCCCATCCCCGCCAGGGATACCGCGCCGAGGAGTTCGATGATCCCAAGGGCCGCGCCGCCCTGGGCCTCGGTTCCACCGACCGGCTTTCCCGATTCGTCCAACATGGCGATGGCGGGCGTGCCGGGGCCGCGCACGGTCCCGGTGGCCGCCTGCGCCTGGAACGCCTGCAGGGCGGTGTTGAGGTTCGTGATCAGGTCGTCGGTCGCCGTCTCGAATCCCTGCCCGCTCCGATCGCGCAGGATCTTGCCCGCGTCGATGGGCGTCGACTTGCCACCGATGGCGCTCTGGCCCGAGGCGTTGAACAGAAGTGCCCGGGCCTGGATGTCGTACACGACCGCCTCCATGAAGGTCTGCGTGTCGTTCTTCTCCCCTTTGACGACGTACAGGCCGACGATGGTCCAGTAAGCCCACGAGCTGCGGCCCGAGTCGCGGAACTGCGCCTGGTCGTAAGAGATGAGGGCGATGAGATCGATCCCGAAGGCCGTCCGGAGACGATCGAGGTCAACGAAACCCCCGGTGGGCGTCAGGAAGCCCGGTGAGATGACCTCGACACCGGCGATGCCGGACTTGCCGGTGAAGGCGTCGGCGACCCGTTTGAGGAGAGCCTGCTTCTGGTTCGCCGTGAACCTATCGGCCCAGGATGCGGACGGCGGGGCGAATGCCACCCCGACGCGCACCGGGAGCCTGAGGGTCACGTCACCCGGAGCCACCGCATTGGCGCCCTTCGGGTACAGGAACTCCAGAGCGTTGCTGCGGACCCGGGTCTGCGTGGTGACGCAACCCGCGCCGAGCAGCAGCACGAGGACCGCGAGCGTCAAGCGATGGGGCATGTCAGGCCTCCGGGTAGCGACTGCCAAAGTCTTTTATCTCTTCATGAGGCGATGAGTCAATCCGCCGGGCACCGCAGGCCGAGTGAACGCCCGCTTTCCGGACCGACATCGATCGCGGAAGCAGGGGGACGCCGGTGGCACGCGCCGTCGCAGCGAAGAATGGCGTCCGAGACGCGATCATGGTTGCTCCCTCCATCACCTCGACTCCGTCGGAGGGGAGGCGGCGTCAGGTCACCGAAGACTCCTCGGGGAATCATACCCCAGAGGGAGGACCGAAAAGGCGGCCGGGCGAAGGTCGCCGACGTTTCCCAGTAAGCGCCGCAGAGACCGGAAGAACATGAGCCCCGACACCATGCGCGACTGGGGCTCCTCAGAACGCCTGCCCCGATGACTCGGGTCCGATGATGATTGGCTCCCCAAGCGACAGTCTTCTCGAACTCGGGGCGCTGCCCGTTAACAGGCGGACAGCCGACGGGACCTCGTTCCGGGCCGAACTGACTGCGCGATGGCAGCCCGGCCACTCATCCAGACCCGCCTCTCGGCCGCATGGCATTTTCAGTAGTGACAACTCTAGACGTCACGGCACATACAGGACGCACCGCAATCCCACACCCCCTAAGTATAGTAGAAACAAGGCTGAACACATGA
>DASTNM010000530.1:0-2787 GCA_035762745.1 Candidatus Polarisedimenticolia bacterium | reverse complement strand
CACGAGTACGGCAACGGCGCGTCGATCTACACCCAGAACGGCTACTACGCCCGCAAGTTCAAGCTCGAGGCGCAGGTCGGGATGGTCGGCGTGAACGTCGGCATCCCCGCCCCGGTCGCCTACCTGCCGTTCGGCGGCATGAAGTCGTCACAGTTCGCCGACATCAAGGCCCAGGGCAGGGCGGTCGTCAACTTCTTCACCCAGGACAAGATCGTCACCGAGCGCTACTGGCCGGAGACGTAGTCCGGCCGTCAGAGCCTCAGCCGCGGTAGCGGCCGCGCCATAGATCCTCGAGAAACTGGCGCCAGGGCAGGACCGTGAGCTCGCCCACCTGGCGCCGGCGCGGCTCCAGGCTCACGCACAGGTAGCGCTTCAGCTTTTTCTCTTCGGCCAGGGCGCGCAGCGATTTCACATCCTGAGGGGAGACGCTCTCCTTGGCCTTGGCCTCGACGGCGGTGTGGTCGCCGAGAATGAAATCGACCTCGAAGCCGGAGGTCGAGCGCCAGTAGGAGACGTCCTCGCCGGAGACGTAATCGCGCCAGGCGATGAGCTCGTGGGCCAGCCAGGTCTCGAACGCCGTGCCGAACTCGGGCGTGCCGGGCCGCACCAGCCGCCCCTGCAGCGCCGACGCCACGCCCACGTCGAAGAAGTAGTACTTCGAGGAGACCAGCGGCTTGCGCTTTCTGGACAGGCGCCACGCCGGCACCTCGTGCAGCACCAGCGTGTCCTTCAGGATTTCGAAGTACTCGTAGACGGTCGTGCGCGGCACCTGGGCGTCGTTCGCCACGTTGGTGAAGTTGACCATGGTGGCATTGCAGAGCGCCGCAACGCGCAGGAACCGGCTGAAAGCGGGCGCGTTCCGCGTCGCGCCTTCGGCCACGATCTCCTCTTTCAGGTACGTCCCCGTATAGGCGTCCAGGTCGGCCTTCGGGTCGTCCGAAAAATAGATCGACGGCAGCAGGCCGCGCTCGATCGCCCGCCCCAGGTCGAAGCGCTCCCCCAGCTCGCGACTGGTGAGCGGATGGAGGCGGCGGGTGCGCGCCCGGCCGCCGAGCAGGTTGACTCCCCCCCGGCGCAGCCGGCGCGCGCTCGAACCGGTCAGGAGAAAGCGGGTGCCGCGCGTCTCGATGAGCCGCTGCACCTCGTGCAGGAGCTCCGGCAGGCGCTGGACTTCGTCGATCACCACCAGCCGATCGCGCGGCGACAGCTCCTCCGCCAGCCGGCCGGGCCTCTGGCTCAGCGCCAGGTAGACCGAGCTGTCGAGCAGGTCGTACACCCGCGCATCCGGCAGCCGGTGGCGGATCAGAAAGGTCTTGCCGGTCTGCCGGGGCCCGAACAGGAAATGCGACTTCTTCTCCAGCCAGGCCTTCGGGTCCGCGAGGCGTTCGATGAGCGGTGCATCCATGGTCCGGCCTCGTGGCGCCGTGTCAAGCGGCGCCGGGTATCCCGACGAATATTATGATAAATGACGACAGTGGCGTCAAGCGAGGGGCGGAACAAGCGGGCGTGCGGGCCTCCCCCGCACAGGCCTCATCTGAGATGGGCATCGAACCAGGCGGCGATGCGCGCCAGCCGATCGCGCCGGTGCCCGGGGTCGGTGAAAATGTGCCCCTCATCCGGATAGACCACGAGTCCGGTCTCCACGCCGAGAGTTTTCAGTGCCTTATAGAACTCGAACGATTGCGGCGGCGGGCATTCGATGTCGCGCTCTCCGACCAACACGAGGGTCGGAGTTCTGACGTTCTTGACGAAGTTGATCGGTGAGGATCGCGCATAGATCTTCGGGTCGTCATAGACCGAGGCGCCGAAGAACGGGATCATCCACTGGTCGATGCCGTTCTGGCCGTAATAGCTCTGCCAGTTGGCGACCCCCGCCCCGGCAACGGCGGCGCGGAAGCGCTCAGTTCGTGTGACCGCCCACATCGTCATGAAGCCGCCGTAGCTCCAACCGGTGATGCCGACCCGCTGCGGGTCGATCGGCGCCGAGCGCACGGCCTCGTCGACGCCATTGAGGATGTCGTCGAGGTCGCCGTGGCCGAAGTCCCGGACCACGGCCCGCACGAACGCCTCGCCCTTCCCCAGGCTTCCTCGCGGGTTCGGGACTAGGACGAAGTACCCCGCCGCCAGGGCAAGCGAGGAGCCCGGGGCCGGCCAGGTCGGCGTGACGGCCCCCACGGGGCCGCCGTGGACCAAAACGATGAGCGGCGCCCGGGTTTCAGGAGACGGGTGCAACGGCGCGATCAGCCAGCCCTGGATCTCCCACCGACCACCTGACCAGTGGAGGCTTCTCGCTTCGCCCCAGGGTGGCCGAACAGCGTCGTTGGTGCGCGTCACCTGTCGCCACGCGCCGATCGGGCCGGCCCAGACCTCGGGAGCGTTGCGGAAGGAATGCCGGATCAACGCAGTCATCCTCCCGTCCCGGCTTGGGGACAGGCCGATGGAAAAGGCTCCGCCGGCCGTGATCGTCTCGGCGCCGCGCCACACCTGCTCGACGCGGCCGTCACCCGGAGCGACGGTGGCGATACCGCTCTCGCCGTCGATCTGCTCCGCGAACAGGATCCGCTCGGGGGAAGCGAGCCACGCGAGCCACGTGGCCGACGCCGGCAGGTCCGGGGTCAGGTTGCGCGCCTCGCCGCCCTCGGCCGAGACCACGAAGATCTCTCCGCCGACGATCGGCTCATCGCTCATCAGGCCGCCGATGAAGGCCACGGCGGTCCCGTCCGGCGACCAGCGCGGCATGCCGATCTGCATCGCCGGCTTGAGGATGGACCGGGCCTCACCGCTTCG
>DASTNM010000529.1:0-6077 GCA_035762745.1 Candidatus Polarisedimenticolia bacterium | reverse complement strand
CGTCGAGAGTCTTCTGGTCGGGAAAGACGGCGGCTTGCGCAACGCCGTTGTCTCGATCGGACCGCTGCGCGCGGGGAAGCCGTTCCCGCCGGGAGAGAAACCGGCGATCGACCAGCACGGCTGCTGGTTCATCCCCCACGTCCAGGTGGTCCCGGCCGGCGTCTCGATGGACATCGTCAACAGCGACGGCATCCTGCACAACATCCACACCTTCCCGAAGAACAACGCCCCGATCAACATGGCGCAGCCGAAGTTCAAGAAGGTGATGACCCACACCTTCGAGACGCCGGACATCGTCCGGGTGGTGTGCGACGTCCACTCCTGGATGAAGGCCTGGATCATCGTGGCGGCGCACCCGTACTACGCCGTCACGGGCGAGGACGGTTCGTTCGCGCTCCAGGACGTCCCGCCTGGAACCTACACCGTGACCGTCTGGCACGAGACTCTGGGGACGAAGCAGCAGACCGTCACCGTCACCGCCGGCGCGACGGTCGAGGCGGCGTTCGCCTTCGGCGGGTGAACCGGCCCGGCGGATGAGGCCGCCCGCCCTCGTCCTGTACGCCCGCGCGCCGCACGAAGGCGCCGTCAAGACCCGCCTGATCCCCTGGCTGGACCCTGAGGAGGCGCTGGAGCTCCACCTCGCCATGCTGGAGGACAGCCTCCGGCTGCTGCGCCTCGCCGCCGCCCGCAGCGGGGCGGCGCCGTTCCTCTCCCCGAGCGAGCCGTGGGAGATGTCGGAGAGCGGCCCAGGCGCCGGTCTCGCCGCGGCCGCCGCCGGGCTGACCCGGCTGCCGCAGGAGGCGGGCGATCTGGGCGTGCGTTTGGACGCCACGCTGTCGGGCCTCCTCAAGCGCGGGCATGCCGGCGTGGCGATCTTCGGATCCGACAGCCCGACGCTGCCGCCGGAGCGGCCCGGCGAGGCGCTGTCTCTCCTCGCCGGCGGCGCGGAGGCGGTCCTCGGGCCGGCGGAGGACGGCGGCTTCTACCTCATCGCCGCGCGGCGGGTCGTCCCCGGGATGCTCGAGGGGATCACCTGGGGCGGCGCCGCGGTCCTGCAGCAGACGATCGGAGCCCTGGCGCGGGCCGGCGTGCGGCCGGCTCTTCTGCCGGACTGGTACGACGTCGATCGCCCCGCGGACCTGGAGCGGCTGCTTCGTGATCTCCGCTCCCCGGGCCGCTTCGTGCCGGAGCGGACGGCGGCGTTCGTCTCGGCCCTGGAGGGCGCCGGGCGGCTCCCGGCGTCGGGTGCCCACCAGGCGGGCCCCGGCCGGCTCAGCCGACCTGGATCATCCCGAGGCGGCCCGCCCAGCGCCGCCTGAGATGCCGCACCAGGTCGTGCTCGCGCGGCTCGGCCGGCAGGGCGGCGGCCACGGCGAACGCCTCCTTGCGGGCGTCCTCCAGGATGTCGTGGTCGCGCAGGATGTCCCCCACCCTCAGGTCGGGGATCCCCGACTGCCGCGTGCCGAGGAACTCCCCCGGGCCGCGCATCTCGAGGTCGCGGCGGGCGATGACGAAGCCGTCGTTGGTCCCGCACATCACCTCGAGGCGCCGGTGCGCCTCCTCGGTCGCCCCCTCCCCCGCCATCAGGATGCAGAACGACTCGTGCCCCGCGCGCCCGACCCGGCCGCGCAGCTGGTGCAGCTGTGACAGGCCGAAGCGCTCCGCCTGCTCGATCACCATCACCGTGGCGTTGGGGACGTCGATGCCGACTTCGATCACCGTCGTGGCGACCAGGATCGGGGTGCGCCCGGCGGCGAAGTCGGTCATGACCCTCTCGCGCTCCTCCCCCTTCAGCCGTCCGTGCAGAAGCCCGACCCGCAGGTCGGGGAAGACGTCGCGCCGCAGTTTTTCGGCCATCGCCGCCGCCGCCTTGACCTCCTTCTGCTCCGACTCCTCGATCAGCGGGTAGACGACGTAGACCTGTCGCTCCTCCGCCACCTGGGCGCGCAGGAAGCGGTAGACGTCGGCGCGCTTCTCCTCGCCGCGCAGCACCGTCTTGACCGGCCGGCGCCCGGGGGGCAGCTCGTCGATGACCGACAGGTCGAGATCGCCGTAGAGAGTCAGCGCCAGAGAGCGTGGGATCGGCGTCGCCGTCATCACCAGGACGTCGATCTCCTTCCCCTTGTCGCGCAGGCGCGCCCTCTGCGCCACGCCGAAGCGGTGCTGCTCGTCGATCACCGCCAGCCGCAGCGACTTGAAGGCCACCTCCTCCTCGAGCAGGGCATGCGTCCCGACCAGGAGCGGGATGGCGCCGGTGCGCGCCCCCTGCAGCACCTGGCGCCGGGCCGATCCGGTCACGCCCGCGGTCAGCAGGCCGACCAGGTATCCCCGCCCCTCGAGGCTGCGGCGGAACGAACGGTGATGCTGCTCGGCCAGGATCTCGGTCGGCGCCATGAAGACCGCCTGGTGGCCGTTTTCGATCGCCAGGAGCGCCGCCATGAGGGCGACCACCGTCTTGCCGCAGCCGACGTCCCCCTGCAACAGCCGGTTCATCGGGCGCTCGGACATCAGGTCGGCGGCGATCTCCTTCAGGACGCGGCGCTGCGCCCCCGTCAACCGGAACGGCAGCGCCGCCCGCAGCCGCTCCCGGATGGCGTCGTCGGCCCGCAGCGGCGCCCCGGCCCGCCGCCGCGTCTCGCTGCCGCGTCGCGCCAGGGCGAAGCCGAGCTGCAGGAAGAAGAACTCCTCGAAGATCAGCCGCCGGTGCGCCGGTGTCCGGAATCCGGACCAGTCGGCCGGATCGCCGTCGCCGGGCGGGAAATGCGCCCCGGCGAGCGCGGCGCGGCGCGACGGAAAGCCGCGCGCCGCCGACAGCCCCGCCGGCAGCGGGTCGGGAAGCGTCTCCGGCAACGCGGCGAGGAGTGTGTGGATGAGGCGCCTGATCGTCCGCGGCGAGAGCCCGGGCAGGCGCGGGTGGATCGGCACGACCCGCCCGGTGTGGATCGCCTCCTGGTCGTCGTCGGCCAGGACCTCGACCTGCGGGCTCTGCAGCACGAACCCGCGGCGGCCATGGCGCGCCGGGGTCGCCTCGCCGTAAAGGATCACCTCGCGCCCCGGGGCGAGCAGCGTGCGAAGGTAAGGTTGGTTGAAGAAGAGGACCCGGATCGCCCCGCTCTGATCCTCGACCAGCGCCTCGAAGATCGAGAAGCCCCGTATCCGCGTGCGCCTGAGGCTCGAGGTGACCACGCGCCCGCGCACCGTCGCCTTCAGCCCCGGAACGAGCGAGGCGATCGGCAGGAAGCGGCTGCGATCCTCGTAGCGGAACGGCAGGTGGAGCAGGAGGTCCTCCACCGTCCGCAGGCCGAGCGGCTCGAGCTCCTCCGCCCGCCGCGGCCCGATCCCCTTGACGTAGCGCAGCGGCGTCCCGAGCTCGATCATGCCGTCCTCTCGATGTCAGAGCCCCCGCGCAGCGTAGTGGTTCCCTGCGGACGGGTCAAGATTCAGTCCTTACTCCCCCCGCCCTTCCCATGCGACCGCCAGCGCCACGCCGGCGCCGACCAGGAGCGCGCCCGGCAGCAGCCCCGGGGGGGGCGACTCGTGGAAGATCAGGAGGGCCAAGAGCGAGGCGAGGACCGGCTCACCCAGCACCGCGAGGTTGACCACATAAGCGCGCAGGCGGCGCACCGCCCAGTTGAGGGCGCCGTGCCCCAGGAGATGCGGCACCAGGGCCATCAGGATCAGCCAGCCGAGATCGGCGCGCGAGGCGGGCAGGAGCGGTGCCCCGGCGGCGCACGCCACGCCGCCGGCGCACAGGGCCGCCGCCAGGTTGATCACCAAGAGATAGGTTGGGAACGGCGCCCAGCCGCGCAGGGCCCGGCCGCAGACGAAGTAGGCGGCGGCGAAGACCGCCCCCAGGAGCGCCAGCAGGTCGCCGCTGAGATGGTCGGGACCGCTTCCGAGGTCGGCGGCGGCGATCAGGAGAACGCCCGAGAAGGCCAGCGCGACGGCGAGCCAGGTGCGCGGCGCCGGGCGCTCGCGCAGAGCCACCGTCGAGATCAGGATCGAGAAGATCGGCTGGGTCGAGACCATGAGGGTGCTGGCGGCGATCGTGGTGCGCGCGAGCGACGGCACCCAGGCGACGAAGTGCAGCGCCAGGAGCACCCCGGCGCCCGCGGCGATCGGCAGCCGACGCAGAGACGGCAGCGACCGCCACGCCACGGCCCGCAGCCCCCAGGGGGCGATCAGCATCGCGGCCAGGAGAAGCCTCAGGAAGGCGACCGTGAGAGGCGGAGAGTCGGACAGTCGCGCCAGGATCGATCCCCAGGCGATCGACAGCATGCCGAGAACCAGGGCGGCCCGGCCCGCCGACGGGCTAGAAATCGAACTGGAAGCCGAACTGGAAGCGGCGGCCGAAGCGGCGCGTGGCGTCGAGCTGCAGCGCCTCCTGCACCGGGACACCGTTCGGCGAGGCGCTGAAGCGGTCGGGCTGATCGGGGCTGTAGGTGAAGATGCGCAGGTCGTCGGAGTTGAGCAGGTTGAAGACCTCGATATAGGCCGCCGCCGCGTGACGCCCGATCACCAGCGCCTTCTTGGCGCGCACGTTGACGTCATAGACCGCGGCGTTGCGCTCGCTGTTGCGCCGCAGCGGCTCGAAGTGGGGCGCGCCGGTGACCGGATTGTAGAGCGTGCGGCCGTAGCGCGTCCGGAACTGCTGGTAGTCGGCGTTGTCGAGGGCGAAGAAGCGCGAGATGATCGAGTAGGGCAACCCGGAGCTCCATCCCATCGACAGCCCCAGCTGCCAGTCGTGCGGCAGGAAGGTGATGGCGTTGAGCTTCACCACGTGC
Source organism: Candidatus Polarisedimenticolia bacterium (assembly GCA_035762745.1). GTDB lineage: Bacteria > Acidobacteriota > Polarisedimenticolia > Gp22-AA2 > Gp22-AA2 > DASTNM01. Next base: position 1,293 of record DASTNM010000529.1, on the reverse strand, counting down.
CGCTGGTCGTAATCGAGATAGCCGAACTCCTCTTCGACGGTGGAGGGGTCGTTGCCGAGCCGCGACTGGAAGTCCTCCGCCCCGCCGACCACGCGCGAATAGGTGTAGGACCCCTGCAGCTCCCAGCGTCGCGCCAGCCGCTTCACCGCCGCGAACTCGATCGCCCGGTAGCGCGCCTCGTTGAAGTTGCCGAGCCGCAGCACCTGGTTGAAAAAGAAGTTCTGGATGTAGAGGTCGGGCCGGCCGTCGGGCTGGCGCGTGGCGGCGCCGGAGATGATCGTGCCGACCCTCCCGAAATCGTCCAGAGGCTGCCCGGTGTAGGGATCGAGGCGCAGGGAGTGGTTCACGTCGATGTCCTGGAGCTGGTCGCGGAAGCGCCGGCTGATGTAGCGCAGCGACAGGGCGACCTCGGGGGCGATCTCGCGCTCGAAGCCGAGCGTCAGCTCGTCGCTGTACGGCGTCTTGAGCTGGCGATCGACCTGGTGCGTCGACGGCGGGGCGTCGGAAAGGATCCGACCGATCTGGTGGTTCGGCACGCCGAGGCCGTTGGCGCCGTTGGGGTCCAGGAGGTAATAGCGGTTGATGACGTCCGGCCCCTCCTCCGCCACGACGCTGCTGAGGAAGAGCTTGTCGTAGTAGCGCCCCCAGGTCGCGAAGATCTTCGTGCGCCCGGTGGAGGAAGGATCCCAGGAGATCCCCAGGCGTGGCGCGAGGTTGTTGTTGGTGATGGCGAACGCCTCACGTCTCTGGGGAAAGACGCCGTGCTGCGCCAGCCGGCGGGGATCGATCTGGCCGTTGACGAAGTCGCCCGGGAAGAGGTTGGCGATGCCGGGCAGCGTGAAGGTGCTCTCGATGTGGTGCCGCGTCAGCCGGCTGATGGCGGCCAGCTTGAGGGGGTCGGTGATGAAGGAGGTCGCCAATCGGATGTCCGGGCTGCCGGCGAACAACTGGTCCGACTGCACGCCGAGGCTGGTCACGCCGTTGTTGTCCCCTCCCGAAGCGTCGCTCTTCCCCGCTTCGTTGCCCGCCAAAGACATCAGGAGGTCGAAGCGGGCCCGCTCCGCCGCCGGCTCGAAGAAGGAGTAGCCGAAGCTCTGGTCGATCTCGCGGTCGAAGCGCACTCCGAAGCTGAGGCTGAGATTGGGAAACGGCTTGTAGACGTCCTGCGCGTAGAAGCCCAGCGTCTTCCCGGTCGCCCCGTTCTCGAAGGAGCTGGCGGCCGGGATGATCGCGGCGATGGTGCTTGGACCCTCCCGGTTGCGCCGGATGAAGGGCGACAGGACGTCGCGTGCC
>DASTNM010000528.1:0-9991 GCA_035762745.1 Candidatus Polarisedimenticolia bacterium | reverse complement strand
TCGATCATGTTCTGGCGCTTTCGGGGCGGACGGTCGACCGGGTCGAGCGCGCCGACCGGGGGCGCCGGAAGATCTTCGATCTCCCCTGCCCATGAACAGGGTCTCAACCTTTCAGGGTTATACCTTAGTTGAGACTAGCGTTATAAAATTCAATCCTTTCAAGCGGTTCGTCTCGGCGACGCGGCGCGATTGACGGCGTTGGGAAGTCTCAGCGTCCCGGAGACGAGACTATCCTGACTCACCGCCAGATCCGGTTGGTATTATTCAAAGCGTTGATTTCATGTAGATAAAGCCGATCAGATCAACCATGTCCGCGGCGAGGCATACCCTTTGCAGTTCGTGTGGCTCCGGATATTTCCTGCCGGGCAACCCCGGGCCGGGGAATGCCTCCGGGCAGGAATCCCGGCGCCCGCCGTCCGTTCCATCCCCCCCGTTCACGCGGGTGCGGGCGGCGGGCGTTGTCGTTTGCACCGGGCCGCGGACGGCCCGGGCGAAATTGACCGGGTGGCGGCCCACGGCATAGAATCCAGCCTGCCCATGCGTGCCACCATATTCTGGGACGTCGACACCCAGCATGATTTCGTCATGCCGGAGGGGAGGCTCTACGTTCAGGGGGCCGAGGCGCTTCTGCCCAGGCTCCAGGCGCTGACCGGTTTCGCGCGCGACAAGGGGATCGCGATCCTGGGATCGGTCGACTACCACACCAACGACGATCCGGAGATCTCCGAGCAGCCCGACTTCCGCGACACCTTCCCGCCGCACTGCATGGCGGGGACGCCGGGACAGCAGAAGGTGCCGGCGACGCAGCCGCGCAACCCCCTCTGGATCGACAGCCGCCCGGAGGACAAGGACGCTCTCAAATGCCGGGTGCGGGATCACCTGGCCCGCGGCGGCGAGGTGATCTTCCGCAAGCAGCATTTCGACGTCTTCAGCAACCCGAACGTCCCCACCGTGCTCGACGTGGTGCGCCCCGACCGCGTGGTGGTCTACGGCGTCACGCTCGACGTGTGCGATCGCTACGCGATCGAGGGGCTTCTGGCGCGCAAGCGCTTCCGCGTCGCCCTGGTGCAGGACGCGGCGTGCGCCCTCCGGCCCGAGGAGGCGCAGCCGCTTCTCGACGCCTGGGCCGCCGGCGGCGTTTCGATCCTCACGACCGATCAGGTGATCGGCGGCGCCCTCGGCGTCTAGGAGCCCAGCCCCCGATGTCCGGAAGCGACAGGAAACACCGCCCCCTGCGCCAGATGCGCGTCGTGGCGATCCGCCCGCGCGGGACGCCGCGCGAGGCGCCCCCGCCCATGCCGGAGCGGGTCGCCGGCAGCGAGCCCTCGGCCTTCCCGTCGCAGCCGGTGCCGTTCACGGACCTCGATCTGCCCCCCGCCATCCTGGAGGCTCTCGGCGCGATGGGGTACGGGCAGGCCACGGCGGTGCAGGCGCTCGCCATCCCGAAGGCGCGCGAGGGGCGCGACCTGATCGTGCAGTCGCGCACCGGCACCGGCAAGACCGCCGCCTTCGGCGTGCCGATCGTCGAGCGGATCGATCGCGGCCTGTCGCGCGTCCAGGCGCTCGTCCTCTGCCCGACACGCGAGCTGACCGTGCAGGTGACCGACGAGCTGGCGCGGCTGGGGGCGCCGTCCGGCGCGCGCGTGCTGTCGATCTACGGGGGCGACCCGATGCCACGGCAGGTGGAGGGGCTGCGTCGTGGGGCGCAGGTCGTCGTCGGCACCCCGGGGCGGCTGCTCGACCACCTGCGGCAGGGAACGCTCAGCCTCGAGAGCGTGCGCGTCCTGGTCCTCGACGAGGCCGACCAGATGCTCGACATGGGGTTCGAGAAGGAGATGAAGCAGATTCTGGAGCGGGTGCCACGCGAGCGCCAGACGCTGTTGTTCTCGGCCACCATCCCCTCCTCGATCGAGGCGATGGCCGGCCGCTACCAGAAGAACCCCGAGCGGCTGATGCTGTCACAGGACGCGCTCTACGTGACCGACGTGCAGCACCTCTTCTACATCGTCAGCCGCATGGACAAGGCGAGCGCGCTTTACAAGCTGATCGAGTACGAGGATCCTGCGTCTTCGATGATCTTCTGCAACACGCGCGCCGAGACGCGGACGATCTATTCCTATCTGGCGATGCGCGGCCTGCCGGTGGCGATGATCTCCTCCGACCTGCCGCAGCGCAAGCGCGAGCAGGTGATGCGCCGCTTCCGGCGCAAGGAGCTGAAGCACCTGGTGGCGACCGATGTGGCGGCGCGCGGCATCGACATCGAGGACCTGTCGCACGTTTTCATCTACTCGGCGCCCGAGTCCTCCGACCAGTACATCCACCGGGCCGGGCGCACCGGACGGATCGGCAAGACCGGCAAGGCGATCTCGCTCGTCTCGGGATTCGACCTGATGAACTTCAACAGGCTGGTGCGGGCCAACAACCTCAAGGCCCACGAATGCGACCTACCCTCCGACGAGGAGGTGGCGCGCAAGAAGGTGAGGCGGATCGTGGAGACCCTCAAGGAGCAGGCGGCGCGACTCACCCCCGAGGAGCGGGCCGAGTACGAGGCGATGGCGAAGGGGATCCTGGACGAGACCAACCACTTGGCGATCGTCGCTTATCTCCTGAAGACCCACTTCGAGCAGGAGGCGGCGCGCGGCGTTCTGGACGAGCCCTCGACGGCCGGGGAGCCGGCCGGAACGCTGACGGCGGCCGACGCGGGCTACGCCGCGGCCCCGCCGTATGGCGGTCGCGGCGCCGGGCGCGAGCCGATGCATGGCGGACACGGCGCCGGTCACGGTCAGTCGCACTCCGGTCCTGCCGGTGAAGGAGGCGCCCCGGGAAGCGGACGGCGGCGCCGCCGCCGGCGGCGCCGCGGGGGGGGCGGAGGCGGAGGGGCGGGTGGAGCCGGAGGGCGATCCGCGGGTGGATGAGCACGACCCTGAGGCGGCGCTGCCCCGGCCCCTCCTGGCGATCGCCGGCGCGATCGCCCTGGCGGCCCTGGCCATCTACGGGCGCGCCGTTCGAGTCGGCTTCTACTCCGACGATCTCACCTGGCTGGGGCGGATGGCGGCGACCCGTCTGCACCCCGCCTATCTCTTCAGCGTCTTCTATCGCGATTTCAACCCGCTCCTGCACGCCAGCTTCCTGCTCGACGACCTGATCGGACGGGGAAGCGCCGGACCATTTCACGCCACCTCGCTCCTGGTGCATGCCGGCTGCGCTTTCCTGCTGGCGCTCCTCTGCTTCCGGCTGCACCCCAGCCTCCCCCTGGCAGGCGCCGCGGCCCTCACCTGGGCCTTCAACGTCAGGCTCTCGGAGGCGGTCATCTGGCCGGCGGCGCGTGGCCATTCCCTCGCCACCCTCCTCGTGCTGGCGGCCCTGCTGGCGCTGACGGGGCGCGGGCGGTGGCGCACCGGGCAGGCGACAGCGCTCTTCGCCCTGGCGCTTCTGGCGAAGGAGACGTCGGTCGTGCCGATGGTGCTGGCGCCGCTTTTCCTGGCTCCCCCCTGGCCTGCCCCCGGCGTGGCCGCCGGAGCGTGGCCGCCGGTCGGCGGCCGGGCGCTGTGGCAGGAGGTCTGGCGCCGCGCGCGCCGCCTCCTGCCGCTTTACCTGCTCGCCGCGGCGTTTCTCCTCTTCAATCAACTCGTCAAGCCTTCGTTCCATTACGCCGACAGCGGCGCCGCCACGCTGCTTCTCAAGCTGCCGTTCGTCCTGCTGCGACCCCTGGGGCTCGGAGATCTCTACGACTTCTCCTGGATCGGGCTTTCGATAGTCCTCGCCGCCTTCGCCGTCGCCGCCGTCCTGTTGCGCCGCACCGTGGCGCTGACCGGCTTTCTCTGGCTCGCTCTCTCCGCCCTGCCGATCGTGCCGCTCGAGAAACTGTCGTCGCGGTATCTCTCGATGATGGCCATCGGCTACGCCTTCATACTGTGCGGGGCCGCCTCCAGGATCGGGGCGCTGATCGGGAGCGCCGGGGGGCGCCGGGCCGCCGTGGCCCTCGGGGTGATGGCGCTGCTTCTCGTCGGCTCCACGAACGTCATCCTGATCCAGCGCGAGATCGGCGACTACGCGCTTCTGGGAGGGCCGTACGCCGCCTGCCTCGAGGCGCTGCGCCTCCCGGCTGCCGCTCTGCAACCGGGTGAGACCCTGGTCCTGGTCGACAGGAGCCCCCGGGACACCGTCGACCGGCTGACCGAGCTCGCCGCCGAGCGCGGTGGCATCACCAAGCTGATCCCGTACCGGGCCGCCGCGGTCGACGGCCTGGTGTCGCTCTCCGACGCCGTCAACATCGTCCGCCGTGGGCGCGAAGGCTTGCTCGGCGCCGCCGTGAGCGGTGCCGCCGCCGAGGGTCCGGCCGCCGCTCCGCGGCGCGTCTATGTCTACGACGGCCTGCGGGTCCAGGAGGTGGCGACCCCGCCGAGCGTGCCACCCGGCCGTCTCCTCCAGGTCCGCCTCGGGTCGTTCGCCGACTACCGCACCGCGGAGATCGAGGCCGACAGGTGACCTCGCGTATAATCCCCGCGCCATGCAGTCACCCCTCCCGGCGCGCGCGCGCCGCCTTCGAGGCCTCATGAGACACGCACTGTCTCTCGCCATCCTCCTCGCCGGATGGGGACGGTCTCCCATCATGGCGGCCGGCCCGGCGGCGGACCGTCCCGCGGGCGGCCCCCCGATCGGTCGGCCGGCGGCCGATCTCATCGTCACCAATGGCAAGCTCTTCACCGTCGACCGCGAGAGACCGGAGGGCCAGGCGGTGGCGGTGATCGGCGATCGGATCGTGGCCGTCGGCAGCGCCGCCGAGATCGACGCCTGGCGCGGCCCGCGCACCCGGGTGATCGACGCCGGAGGACGGCGCGTTCTTCCCGGCTTCAACGACGCCCACGTCCACTTCGTCAGCGGCGGCCGGCAGCTCGACGCCGTCAACCTCAAGGAGGCGAAGTCGGTCCAGGAGTTCGTCAAGCGGATCGGGGAGAGGGCCGGCGCGACCCCCCGGGGGGAGTGGGTGCAAGGGGGTGACTGGGACGAGACGCTCTGGAGCCCGGCGAAGCTGCCCGACAAATCAACCATCGATCCGGTCACCCCGAACACGCCGGTCTTCGTCAGCCGCTACGACGGGCACATGGCGCTCGCCAACTCGGTGGCGCTGCGGTTGGCGGGAGTGACCGCCACGACCCCCGACCCGCCGGGCGGCACAATCGTCCACGACGCTCAGGGGAACCCGAACGGCCTCTTCAAGGACGCGGCGATGGCCTACATCGAGAAGGTCATCCCGCCCCTGACGCACGACCAGCGCCTGCGTGGCGCCCACCGGGCCCTGGGGCATGCCGCCTCGCTCGGCGTCACCAGCGTCCAGGACATGGCCCCGGACTATGCCGACATCGCCGTTTACTCAGAGCTCCTGGAGCGCGGCGAGCTGACGACGCGGATCTACGCCGCCCCTCTCGAGACCGGCTGGGAGGACCAGGCGAAGATCGGCCTGCGCCGCGCTTTCGGATCGTCCTGGCTGCGGCTCGGGGCGCTCAAGGGGTTCGCCGACGGATCGCTCGGCGCGCGCACCGCCTACTTCTTCGAGCCGTTCATCGACACCCCCGACAACCACGGCCTGCTCTCCGACGAGATGCAGCCGCTTCAGGCGATGCGTGATCGCCTGACGCGCGCCGACGCCGCCGGGCTGCAGCTCTGCGTGCATGCCATCGGCGACCAGGGGATCTCGATGATCCTCGACCTGTTCGCCGACGTCGTGAAGGCCAACGGGGAGCGCGACCGGCGCTTCCGAATCGAGCACGCGCAGCACATGGCCGCCAAGGATTTCGATCGCTTCGCCGCGCTGCGCGTCATCGCCTCGATGCAGCCGTACCATGCCATCGACGACGGCCGCTGGGCCGAGAGCCGCATCGGACCGGACCGGATCAAGAGGACCTACGCCTTCCGCACCTTTCTCGACCACGGTGTGAGGCTGGCCTTCGGCACCGATTGGGACGTCGCACCGCTCGACCCGATGCAGACGATCTACGCCGCCGTGACCCGCGCCACCCTGGATGGCAGGAACCCCGGCGGCTGGGTGCCGCAGGAGAAGCTCTCCGTGGCCGAGACGGTCGAGGCCTACACCCTCGGCTCGGCCTACGCCGAGTTCCAGGAGAAGGAAAAAGGTTCGCTCACCCCCGGCAAGCTGGCCGACCTCGTGATCCTGAGCGCCGACATCTTCGGCATCGCTCCGCAGGCGATCCGGGACGTGAAGGTGCTCACGACAATCGCCGGCGGCCGCGTCGTCTGGGGCGAAGGGGCCGTCCCTTCCCGCTGACCGGGGGCGTCGCCCCGCTTCGGCGCCGCCCCGGGGCCCTGTATAATGTCGGCTTCACGAAAGCCGGGACGCCATGCTGACCCAGCGCAATCTGGAGATCCGCGACAACTTCGACGCCATCGCCCCGCGCTATGACCTGACCAACCGGGTCATCAGCTTCGGCGTCGACCTGCACTGGCGCCGGGCGGCGATCCGGCGCCTCGAGGGGCTGCCGCGCGACGGCGTCGTGCTGGATCTCGCCTGCGGCACCTGCGACATGGCGCTCGAGGTGCTGCGGCAGCGCCGGGCGGCGCGCGTCGTCGGCGCCGACCTGAGCCGGGCCATGCTCGACCTGGCGCGCCGCAAGCTGGCCGCGCGGCGCCGGCCGGAGACCGGCGGCGCGGCGAGGGGAGCGGCCGGGGCGATCACCCTGGTGAACGCGCCGGCCGAGGCGCTGCCGTTTCGGGACGGCTCGTTCGACGGCGTCACCATCGCCTTCGGCATCCGGAACGTTCCCGACTACCGCGCCGGCCTCAGGGAGATGGCGCGGGTTCTGAAGCGCGGCGGGCGCGCCTGCGTCCTGGAGTTCTCGACCCCCCCGTCGCGGCTGCTCTGGAAGATGTACCACTACTACTTCTTCAACGTCCTGCCGCGTCTCGGGGGGCTGCTCACGGGGCGCGAGGCGGCCTACCGTTACCTGACGGAGTCGGTGGCGCACTTTCCGGGGCCCGGTGAGTTCAGGTCGGCGATGGAGGAGGCAGGGTTCACGGAGGTCTCGCAGGTCGCCATGAACGGCGGGATCGTCTGTGTGCACACGGGGGTTCGACCGTGAAGAAGCTCTACGCCGACCGTATCGAGGGGCTGGCGCAGTCGGACATCCGGCGCATGTCGCTCGAGTGCGCCCGGGTCGACGGCATCAACCTGGGGCAGGGGATCTGCGACCAGCCTATCGACCCGCTCATCAAGGAGGCGACGATCCGGGCGATCCACGACGACCGCTCGATCTACACGCGCCTCGACGGCATCGACGAGCTGAGGCACCGGATCGCGAAGAAGGTCCGCGACTACAACCACATCCCGTGCGATCCCGAAGGCGAGGTGGTGGTCAACGTCGGGTCGACCGGCTCGTTCGTCACCGCCTGCCTCGCCTTCGTCAACCCGGGCGACGAGGTGATCCTCTTCTCCCCCTTCTATGGCTACCACCTGAATATCCTGAAGACCTGCGGGGCCGTGCTGAAGTTCATCACGCTCCAGCCCCCCGACTGGTCCTACGACCCGGATGCGCTCGAGGCGGCGTTCTCAAAGAGGACCAAGTTCATCCTGGTCAACACGCCGAGCAACCCGTGCGGCAAGGTCTTCAGCCGCGCCGAGCTGACGCGGATCGCCGAGCTGTGCCGCCGCCACGACGCCCTCTGCGTCACCGACGAGATCTACGAATACATCCTGTGCGACGGACGGGAGCACGTCAGCCCCGGGTCGCTCCCCGGGATGCAGGAGCGCACCATCACCATCAGCGGCTTCTCCAAGACCTACGCCATGACCGGCTGGCGCCTCGGCTACAGCGTGGCGCCCAAGCCTCTGGCCGCCAAGATGGCGATCCTGAGCGACCTGATCAACATCTGCGCCCCGTCACCGCTGCAGTACGGCGTCGTCGCCGCCTTCGACCTGCCGGAGTCCTACTACGCGACGATGCGCGCCGATTACCAGGTGAAGCGCGACATGACCGTCGAGGCGTGCCGCGCGGCCGGCTTCACCCCCTACGTGCCGCAGGGCGCCTACTACATGCTGGCCGACTTCCGCGCGCTCGGGTTCAAGGACGACCAGGAGGCGGCGCGCCTCATCCTGGAGCGCGCCCGCGTGGCGGTCATTCCCGGATCGTCGTTCTACGTCGACCCCCGGGACGGCCGCACGCAGGTCAGACTCTGCTACGCCAAGAAGATGAAGGATCTTGAGGAGGCCTGCCGCCGGATCGCGGCGTTGAGACAGGAGGTGGCGCGATGAACGGAACGAGCCCGGATCCGCAGAAGATCGAGTCGTATCTCAAAGGCGCCCGCGAGCGCTTCGAGGACCGGCTCGCCCACCTGGTCGAGATCCCGACCATCAGCATGGACCCGGCGCGACGGCCCGACATCGAGCGCGGCGCGCAGGCCGCCGCCGACCTTCTGCGCGAGTGCGGCGCCGTCGCCGAGGTCGTGCCGACGAGCGGCAACCCGGTCGTGGTCGGGGAGTTTCGCGCCGGCACGCTGCATCCGACGCTGACGATCTACAACCACATGGACGTGCAGCCGGCCCAGGAGCCGGAGTGGAAGCAGGAGCCGTTCCACTTCCGCAAGGAGGAGGGGCGCTACTTCGGACGCGGCACGACCGACGACAAGGGGCCGGCCCTGACCGCGCTCTTCGCCGCGAAGTACGCCGCCGAGAACGGCGTCCGGCTCAACATCCGCTTCGTCTGGGAGCTGGAAGAGGAGATCGGCAGCCCCCATTTCGAGGAGTTCATCAAGGGACGGCTGGCGTCACTCGAGACCGACTCGGTCCTGGTCTCCGACACCATCTGGCTGTCGCGCGGCAAGCCGGCGATCCCTTATGGCCTGCGCGGCATGAAGCCGGCCCGCCTCATGCTGCGCACCGGCGGCAAGGATGCCCACTCCGGCCTGACGGGTGGCGCCGCCAGGAACCCGATCGGCGAGCTGGCGGCCCTGATCACGCGGCTCTACGACGCCAGGACCGGCCAGGTGAAGATCCCGGGCTTCTACAAGGACGTCGTGCGCCCCTCCGCGAAGGAGGTCAAGAGCTTCCAGTCCTCCGGGTTCGACCTCAAGAAATTCCAGGCGGCGCACGAGCTGAAGTCGCTGCGCACCAAGAACCCGCGCGAGGTGATGCTGCGCATCTGGGCCAGCCCGACCTTCGAGGTGCACGGCATCGCCGGCGGCTACCAGGGCCCCGGCGTCAAGACGGTCGTGCCGCCCTGGGCCGAGGCGAAGATCAGCATGCGCCTCGTGCCGAAGCAGGACCCGCGGACGATCTTCGCGCTGCTCAAGAAGGCGGTGGCGAAGGTCAACAAGGACGTCGAAGTGATCGAGGAGTCGGGTCTCGGCCCCTACCTCGGCCCCTTCACCGGCCCCTATGCCGACGCGGCCCGCGAGGCGCTCCGCTTCGGCTTCGGCGCCACCCCCGCCTTCATCCGCGAGGGGGGATCGATCGGCGCCGTCGTCACGATGGAGCGCTACCTCAAGGCCCCGATCATGCTGATCGGCCTCAGCCTCCCCGAGCACGGCTACCACGCCCCGAACGAGAACTACGACTGGGGCCAGGCCTCGGGCGGCATCAAGAGCTTCGTGAAGTACTTCAGCGACATCGCGGGCCTGCGGCGCGGCTGAGCTTCCGCAGCCGCCGCGGCCCGACGGCCGCGCTCCTCGATCGCGCGGCCTTCCCCTTTCGGAATCGCACGGTACCTTCCCGCCAACGACCCGTCCTCGTTGACCAGGGAGGACCGCCATGCACCACCCCCGACACAACGCCCCCTTCCCCCGCTTCACGGCCGCCGGCGCCGGCCCCCGGCTGGCGCTGACCTTCGGCCAGGCCGGCGCGAGCGCCACCGCCGACCGCTCCTCCGACGAGTCCTGGATCAAGATGATGTCCGGACTCGAGGCCCTCTGGAACGGCCCCCCCGAATCGCGCCTGGCCGCTGCCGAGCAGGCGTACGACTGGCTCCGCCCCCTGAGAGGG
>DASTNM010000527.1:0-4602 GCA_035762745.1 Candidatus Polarisedimenticolia bacterium | reverse complement strand
AAAGCGTTTCGCCGATGCGCGTCATCGGCAGCCGCAGGCGGCGCGCCAGGCGCGCCACCAGCGGAGTGTGGCGGGGACGCACCGTGAACAGCAGCTCGTAGTCCTCCCCGCCCGCGAGGGCGGCGTCCAGGGCGCGGGCCGGCCCGAGCAGCGCCCTGGCAGCCGGGGCCACGGGGATCGCCGCCGCCTCGATCACCGCCCCCGTGCCTCCGGCGCTGCAGAGGTGGTGCAGGTCCTGCGACAGTCCGTCGGAGAGATCGATCATGGCGGTCGCCAGACCGATCACGCCGAGGGCCCTCCCCGCCTGCACCCGTGGAGTCGGGTCGAGGTGCGCCCGGATCGCCGCCGCCTGCAGCGCCCGCGACACGGCGCCACGGCCGCGCTCACCCCGCCGTCCCGGTCGCTTCTCTGCCCCGCGAAGCAGCGCGAGACCGGCGGCCGCGGCGCCGAGGGAGCCGGTCACGAACAGGGCGTCCCCCGGGCGGGCGCCGGCGCGGCGCACGGCGCGCCCCGGCTCGACCAGGCCGAGGAGCGCGACATTGACGAACAGGGCGCGCGCGGCACAGGTGTCGCCGCCGACCAGGGCCACGCCGTGGCGCCGCGCCTGGGCGGCGATCCCGGAGGCGAGCGCGCGGGCGTAGGCCACGGTGGTGGCGCGCGGAAAACCGACCGACACGACGCAGGAATGGGGCACGCCCCCCATGGCGGCGATGTCGCTCAGGTTCACCGCCAGCGCCTTGCGGCCCAGGAGAACACCCGGCGTGTAGGCGGTGCGGAAGTGCACACCCTCGGTCAGGAGATCGGTGGTCAGGAGAACCTGCGCCTTGCGAGGCAGATCGAGGACCGCGGCGTCGTCGCCGATGCCGACGGTGGGCCGGGGCCGGACCGGACGCGCCAGCCGGGCGATGAGATCGATGAAGCCCTGCTCGCCGAGACGCGCGAGTCTCGCCATGGGCCTCCCGGGACAAACGCTAGATGGCGGCGATCGGTCTCTCGGTCCCCATGCGCGGCCCGGCCCGGCGGGCGATCGGGTCGGTGAGAGCGACCGCGAAGACCTCGGTGACGTCGGAGACGAAGACGAACTTGAGCCCCTTGCGGAAGAGCTTCGGGATCTCCTCGAGGTTCTTGCGGTTCGCCTCCGGCAGAATGACCGTGTCGATGGTGGCGCGGCGGGCGGCCAGGACTTTCTCCTTCACGCCGCCGATCGGCAGGACGTTCCCGCGCAGCGTGATCTCCCCGGTCATCGCCACCGACCGCTTCACGGGCCGGTTGGTGAGGACCGAGATGATCGCGGTCGCCATGGTGATGCCGGCCGACGGGCCGTCCTTCGGGATCGCCCCCTCCGGCACGTGGACGTGCACGTCCATCTCGCCGAAGGCGTTGACGTTGATGCCGAAGTCGGAGCACTTGGAGCGGGCGTACGACAACGCCGCCTGCGCCGATTCCTTCATGACCGTTCCGAGGTGGCCGGTCAGGATCAGGCGCCCCTTCCCCGGCATGGTGGTCGCCTCGACGAAGAGGATCTCCCCTCCCGCCGCGGTCCAGGCGAGGCCCGTCGCCACTCCGACCTGGTTGCTGACCAGCGCCATCTCCGGGGTGACGCGCGGCACCCCGAGCAGGCTCTCCGCCATCCCCGGGTTGATCTTGTAAGGCCCGTCCTGCCCCTCGGCGACGCGGCGCGCCAGCTTGCGGCAGGCCTTGGCGATCTCGCGCTCGAGGTTCCTCAACCCCGCCTCGCGGGTGTATTTCTGGATGATCGTCTGCACCGCCTTGTCGTTGAAGGTCACGCGGTCCGGCGTCAGGCCGTTCTCCTCGATCTGCTTGGGGATCAGGTGCCGGTTGGCGATCTCGACCTTCTCCTCCTCGGTGTAGCCCGACAGGCTGATCACCTCCATCCGATCGCGGAAGGCCGGCTGGATCGGGTCGAGCAGATTCGCCGTGGCCACGAACATCACGTTCGACAGGTCGAACGGCACGTTGAGGTAGTGGTCGCGGAAGGAGTAGTTCTGCTCCGGGTCGAGCACCTCCAGCAGGGCCGAGGAGGGATCGCCGCGGTAGTCGGCGCCGATCTTGTCCACCTCGTCGAGCATGAAGACGGGATTGTTCGACCCGCCCTGGCTGATCCCCTGGACGATCCGCCCCGGCATCGAGCCGACGTAGGTGCGGCGGTGGCCGCGGATCTCCGCCTCGTCGCGGATGCCGCCCAGCGAGATGCGCACGAACTTGCGTCCCAGGGCACGGGCGATCGAGCGCCCCAGCGAGGTCTTGCCGACGCCCGGAGGACCGACGAAGCAGAGGATCGGCCCGCGCATCTTCTTCTTGAGCTTGCGGACCGCCAGGTATTCGAGGATGCGCTCCTTGATGTTCTCGAGGCCGTAGTGGTCCTCGTCGAGGATCTCCTGCGCCTTCTTGAGATCGAGGTTGTCCTTGGTCTGGATCGACCAGGGAAGGTTCACCATCCAGTCGAGGTAGTTGCGCACCGTGGCGGTCTCGGCCGAGTCGGGGTGCATCCGCTCGAGCTTGTTGACCTGCCGCTCGACCTCCTCGTGGACCTTCTTCGGCATCTTCGCCTTGCGGGCCTTGTCGCGGAACGCCTCGACCTCCTCCGCCAGGTCGTTCCCCTCGCCCAGCTCGTTCTGGATCGCCTTCATCTGCTGGCGCAGGAAGTACTCGCGCTGCGACTTGTCGATCTCCTCGCGCGCGTGCGTGTTGATCTCCTGCTGCATGTTCAGCAGCTCGATCTCCTTGTTGAGCAGCTCGTGCACCCGCTTGAGACGGGCCACCGGCTCGACCAGCTTGAGGACCATCTGGGCGTCCTCGATCTTCAGATCGAGGTTGCTCGCCACGAGGTCGGCCAGGCGCCCCGGGTCCTCGAGGTTGCCGGCGATCACCATGACCTCGGATGAGATCGCCTTGCCGAGAGAGGCGCTCTTCTCGAGCGACTTCTTGACGCTGCGCATCAGCGCCTCCTGCTCGAGCGAGCCCTCGGCGGTCGGCTCGACGATGCGGGTGACGCGCGCCTGCAGGAAGGGCTCCTTGCGGCTGAACTCGTCGACCCGGGCGCGGCAGACCCCCTGCACGAGCACGCGGATGCGACCGTCGGGCAGCTTGAGCATGCGCATGATGACGCCGACGGTGCCTATGGGGAACAGGTCCTTGTCGGAGGGATCCTCGACGTTGCTGTCCTTCTGCGACACCAGCAGGATCATCCGGTTCTCGGAGAGGGCCCGATCGACCGCCTTGATCGAGCGCTCCCGGCTGACCGACAGCGGGACGATGATGAACGGGTAGACCACGATGTCGCGCAGGGGGAGGACCGGCAGCTCCTTCGGGATCTTCAGCTGGTCGTCCGTGGTGGCGGGAGCCTCGACCCTGGGGGCGCTCACCGATCCCCCTTGATCTCGATCGGGCGCTCGTCGCCGCGCCGGTTGGGAACCCTGGGGAACGTGACCCTCAGCACCCCCTCGGTCAGATCGGTCTTCGCCTGGTGGGTGTTGACCGGCGAGGAGATGTGGACCACGCGCTTGAACTTGCCGAAGCCGCGCTCCATGCAGTGGAACTTCGCTCCCTTGGGGGTCTCGGTGCGCTTCTTCTCGCCGCGCAGGATCAGGTTGTTGCCGTTGACCGCCAGGGTGACGTCCTTGAGGGTGACCCCGGGCACCTCGAACTTGACCACCAGCTCCTCGTCGGTCTCGTAGACGTCGGCGTTCGGCAGCCATTCGCCGCCGCTCTCGGCGCCCGAGGTCTTGAGCTCGAGCAGGTTGTCGAACAGTCGGTTGATCTCGCTCTGGATGCGGCTGATCTCGACGAAAGGTCCAATGCCGGCCATGGGGATTCCTCCCGCGTTGCGGGACTTAATATAGAGAGCGGAGTACGGAACTGCAAGCGGGGTCGAAACCCTAGGGGAGCGGGCGATCGAAGCGGCCCTGCCTCGCGCCCGGTCGCCGGGCGGGGCGCGGCCCGGCCCTGCGGCCGGCTACTTGCGCTGGTCGAGGAGGTCCTTCAGCTCCTTCATGAAGCGGTCGACGTCCTCGAACTGGCGGTAGACGCTGGCGAAGCGGACGTAGGCCACCTTGTCGAGCGCCTTGAGCCGCTCGATCACCTTCTCGCCGATCACCTGGGTCGCGATCTCGCGCTCGGGAGACTCCTGCAGCATCTGCTCCACCTCGTCGGCGATCGCCTCGAGGGCGGCCGGCGACACCGGGCGCTTCTCGCACGCCTTGCGGAGCCCCTCCAGGACCCGGGCGCGGTCGAACGGCACGCGCTTGCCGTCCTTCTTGACCACCATGAACGGGATGACGTCGATGCGCTCGTAGGAGGTGAAGCGCCGCCCGCAGCGCAGGCACTCGCGCCGGCGGCGGATGACGAGGCCGTCCTTCCCCTCCCGCGAGTCGACGACCTTGTCCTCCAGATGGCTGCAGAAGGGGCACTTCATGGCGTCTCCTCGAGGCGCGCCCCGGAGGCGCCGACCGACTCCGAGATCTGCCGCACCTCCGCCGGACGCACGCCGTCGCGCCACATGAACAGCAGGCCGAGGACGATGGTCGGCAGCAGGGTGGCGGCGTGCAGCGTGATCGCCGTGGCCGCGGCGGCCGCCCGCTC
>DASTNM010000526.1:0-3007 GCA_035762745.1 Candidatus Polarisedimenticolia bacterium | reverse complement strand
CCGCAAGCACCCGATTCAGCTTCGTCTGCGAGGGCCCGGTGAGCGACGAGGTGCACGCCGTCGGCGAGATCAACCGCGCCGTCGTCGTCCTCGAGCCGCAGCCGGGAAGCTAGTCGCGGCCGCAACGAAGCCGGCCTGGGGCCAATTCGCGGATCAGCCGAGAAGGTGTCATGGCAAATCCATACGACGCCATCATTGTGGGTGCAGGCCACAACGGGCTGATCTGCGCCGCCTATCTCGCGAAGGCCGGCAGGAAGGTGCTGGTGCTCGAGCGCCGCAACGTCATCGGCGGTGCGTCGGTCACCGAGGAGGTCTGGCCCGGCTATCGCGTCTCCACGGCCTCTTATGTGATGAGCATGATGCAGAGGAAGGTGATCCGGGATCTCGATCTCCCGAGATACGGCTGGGACATGCTGCCGATGGACTGTCTTTTCGTGCCCTTCGAGGATGGCCGCTACCTGGCGATGTGGGGTGACACGAGGAAGACGCAGGCCGAGGTCGCCAAGTTCTCCAAGAAAGATGCCGAGATGTACCCGGTCTTCGAGAAGTTCCTGGAAGACGCGGCCCGGTTCGTGCGCCGGCTGCTCTTTCTCACGCCTCCCAACATCACCTCCCGCAGGCTGCGAGACCTGAAGCGGATGCTCGAGCACGCCAACGCGATCCGCAAGCTGGGCGGCAAGGTCTTCCGCATTGCCGACCTCATGACTATGAGCGTCGCCGAGTTCCTCGACATCTATTTCGAGTCCGACCAGATCAAGGCGGTCAAGGCTTATTACGGATCGATCGGGACCTTCCTCGCCCCCCGCTCTCCCGGAACGGCCTACGTGCTCCTGCACCACCTGATGGGTGACCTCGGCGGCGCAGGCGGCTGGGGTTACATGCGCGGCGGCATGGGCTCGGTCTCGAAGGCGATCGCGGGGTGCGCCAAGGCGCACGGGTGTGAGATTCGCACCGATGCGGAGGTCATTCGCATCCGGGTCGAAGACGGCCGGGCCACGGGTGTCGCTCTGCGGTCCGGAGAGGAGATCGCCGCCGCCACGGTGGTCACCGGCGCCGACCCGAAGACCACCTTCCTGAAGCTCGTGGACACCAAGGAGCTCCCGGCCGATTTCGTGGACGAGATTCGGAACTTTCGGACGTTCAGCACCGCCTTCAAGATCAACCTCGCCGTCGAGACACCGCCCGCCTACACGGCCTTCAATGCCCGGGAGCTGGGCATCGACTACCCCAGCTACGTCCACATCGGGCCGACGATGGATTATCTGGAGAGGGCCTATGACGATGCCAAGTACGGTCGCCCGTCCGAGAGGCCGTTCTTCACACCGTGCGTGCCGACCGTCGTCGATCCGGATCTGGCGCCTCCCGGCAAGCACATCCTGAACATTTTCGGAGGGCACGCGCCGTACGAGCTCAAGGGCGCGAGCTGGGACCAGGAGCGAGACAAGTTTGCCGACCGCGTCATCGCGGAATTGGAGCGCTACGCGCCCGGCGTGAAGAGGACGATCATCCATCGCCAGATCCTGATGCCGCCCGACCTGGAGCGTATCTTCGCGCTTCCGCAGGGGCACATCTTCCACGGCGAGCTGACGCTGGACCAGCTCTCCATGATGCGTCCCGCGCCCGGCTACGCCGACTATCGCTCACCCATCCGGGGACTGTGGCAGTGCGGTTCGGGAACGCACCCGGGCGGCGGCGTGATGGGCATGGGCGGCCACAACGCCGCGCGGGAGATCCTCGGAGGTTGGTGAGGCCCATCCACACCGTTCCTTGACCCCTCCCCACGCGCGACCTAGGTTACTCATCATGAGAATGCGCACCGCCCTGATCGTCGGCGCCATCGCCTGGGTCGCCTCGTTCGTGGTCCCCGGTTACCTGGCGATGGGGCTCTCGGCGGCGCTCAGCCCGCTGTTCCAGGAGGGCTGGAGCTTCCTGGCCCTGCTGGCGATCGTGATGCTGGCGGGGAGGTGGTTGCAGGGGATGCTCTGGGGAGTGACCGTGCTGGTGCCGCTCTGCGCTTTGATCGAGCGGCTTAACCCGGGAGGCGTCCGCACCAGGAAACTCCTGACGCTCATGCTCGCGCTGTGGGCGGTGCCGGCCGCGTTCATCCCGCTGCTCGTCGAGGGGAAGGCCCGGGAGGCCGGTCTTCTGAAGCCGCAGCCGTCGGAGTGCATGGGCAAGGTCAGTGTGTCGAAGTTCGAGCCGGTCAGGACGGAGTCGGGCGGGCTCGCCATCGAGGGGACCATCAGCAACACCGGGGATCTCCACGCCAGTCTCCTGGAGATCAAGTACGACCTCGTCGACTCGCAGGAACTCGGACCGCTCAGGAGGGTGCTTCACGACGCCATCTGCACTCCGCTCCGCGATGACGGCCGGGGCACCTCTGAAGAGACCACGCCGATAGGACCGCACAGCAAGCGCGACTTCCGCTGCGAGGTGCCGGGGATCGAGGCGCGCGATCACCTCCCCAAGGCCGAGATCACCATGATCCCGAGGTGGGGCTGCGTCGAGCTCGGGAAGTCACGATTCAAGTGATCGACCGGTCCCCCCGATGGGCCCGCGGCGCATCGCCGGTCGGCTCCTGATGATCGGGGTGAAGGAGCCCGAGAGCGTGGAGGCCGCGCTCTCCAAGATCACCCTGGAGGCCAAGAGCCCTTATTGACAGGCGAAGAGCGTGGAGACGAGATGAAGAGGCCAGGAATCCTCTGGATGACGGCGGGTTGGATTTTCTATGGATTCTCGTTCTTCTTGCCTGCGCTCCACGCGCCCGGCGGTCTGGTGACGGATCTCGACGGATGGCAGGCGGCGGCCTTTGGCTTGGTTTGTGTGACGCCTGACGCGTTCCATAGCATGCCGCTCTACCTCAGTGTCGAGTTGTTCCTGCAAACCCTGACCAACCTGGTGATGCTCTTCAGCCCGGTGACAGTGTTCCGGCCACCGTATCGCCTGAGGGCCATCTATCCACACATCATGCTCACCTGTTGCGTACTGAACATCCCATGGTGGGCGA
>DASTNM010000525.1:0-2004 GCA_035762745.1 Candidatus Polarisedimenticolia bacterium | reverse complement strand
CCGGGGCCTGGGTGCCTCTCGTGAGGACCGGCCTGAAGCTGCCGCCCACCTCGAAGCCGAGGTCCTCGACCAGGCGCCCATCCGGCCCGATGATCGGCGTCTGCCTCTCGACCACACGGAGAGTCACGTGCACCAGCCGCGTAGCCGGGCCCGGGAGCGCGCGGGGGGCGAGCCAGGCGGCCAGGGCGCCGAAGATCCCGATCGCGACAGCGGCCGCCCAGACTGGAACCTTCAACAGCGCCTCCTTGGTCGCGGCCATCGCCGCGGGTCGGGATGAAATCGGGCCGGGCGGCGGTTATTCTAGCGCAGGACACTGCGCCCTCGAGGTGTGACGATGCCGAGCCTGCTTCAGACCCGCGGACGCCGGTCGACCCGCGCGATCCACTCCAGCAGGCGGGGGTGCGTCTTCCCCGGCTTCTGGTGCTCGACCAGCACCTTGTGGAAGAGGTGCGGGTCGGCGGGGTCGGAGAGGGTGGCGTACTTCAGGAAGGGGAAGGCGGCGACGTCGGCGGCGGAGAACTCCCCCTGCAGGTGATCGCGCCCGGTCAGCATCTGCTCGAAGAGATCGAGGTACCCCTGCATGGCGCTCCCGAGCCGCTCGACCCGCTTGAGGTCACGCTCCGCCTTCGGCTTCTCGAGCTCGGTCGTGATCTCGTTGGGGGGACGCTTCCAGACCCGGTTGAACCAGTCGATGAAGAGGAGGCAGTCGGCCCGCCGCGCCGGGTCGGACGGATAGAGCCGGGGGGTTCCCGGGAACCGTTCCTCCAGGTAGGCGACGATCTCCATCGAGTCGATGACGACCTTGCCTTCGTCGACCAGGACCGGCACCAGGTCCTGCCCGCTGACCCGGCGGATCTCCGTCCGATCCTCGTACGGCACCGAGATCGATTCCGCCCTCAACCCCTTGTGGGCCAGGGCCAGGGCGACTCTCTCCACGTTCGTCGAAAACTTGACTTGGTAAAGTTTGAGCACAATCGTCTCCCTCGGGATAGAATGGCAGTATATTCGGAAGCAGAGAGGATGGGATCATGAACCCGATGGCTGAAGCCGAGGTCAAGTCGAAGATCCAGGAGATCCTCGACACCATGATCAACCCGGCCGTCGCCGGCCACGGCGGGTTCGTCGAGCTTCTCGACGTGAAAGAGAACGTCGTCTATTTGAGGCTCGGCGGCGGCTGCCAGGGTTGCGGCATGGTGAACGTCACCCTCAAGCAGGGGATCGAGATGACGCTCAAGGAAGAGATCCCCCAGATCGTCGGCGTCATCGACCAGACCGACCACGCCGGCGGCTCCAACCCCTACTACCAGCCCTCCAAGTAGCCGGACCGCGTCCTGTCTCGAAGGGGAGGTGCGGGGGTGTCATCGTCGTCGCGCTCCACCACTTCCGCATCGCTCAGGAATCCCGGCGCCGTTCTCCTGCTTTCCTGCTATGAGCTGGGGCGCCAGCCCCTGTCGCTGGCCTCGCCTCTGGCGCTTCTCGTAGAATCCGGCTTCTTCCCGGCCGCCATCGACCTGGCGGTGGAGCGGCTCGATCCCGACGCGGTCGCGACCGCCCGCTTCATCGCCATCGCGGTCCCGATGCACACCGCGCTGCGCCTCGGAGTGAAGGCGGCGGCGCGCATCCGCTCCCTCAACCCCTCATGCCATCTCTGTTTCTACGGCCTCTACGCCACGCTCAACGCCGGGACCCTGCTGGCCGGCGGGGCCGACTCGATCATCGGCGGTGAGTATGAAGAACCGCTCCTGCGGCTGGTCGAGCGCCTGGAGCGTGATACTCCGGCGGGCACCGTCGCGGAGAGGAAGGCGCCGCGGATCGTGCCCGGCGTGCGGACTCGCCAGCACCCGGAGGAACCGTGGCTGAAGAGGATCCGCTTCGCCGTGCCGCGCCGCGGGACGCTGCCTCCGCTCGAGCGCTACGCCCGGCTGGAGCATGCCGGCGCCAGCCGCCTCGCCGGGCAGGTCGAGGCGAGCCGCGGCTGCCTGCATCATTGCCGGCACTGCCCGA